>DAOQTN010000140.1:0-6622 GCA_035340555.1 Anaerolineaceae bacterium
CCGGTTTGATTGTCGTAAGGCGTGGGTTCGTCCAGAATGGTCCAATCGCCCGTTTCCTTCAAGTAGGCGGCTACCGCCAGCACCATCCAGAGGGGATCATCGTTGAAGCCGCCGCCGACCTCGTTGTTGCCGCGTTTGGTCAGGGGTTGGTACTGGTGATAGGCGCCGCCGGTAGGGAGCTGGGTGGATGCCAGGTCGAGCAGGCGCTGGCGGGCGCTGACGGGGACCATTTGAACAAAGCCGAGCAAATCCTGATTGGAATCGCGAAACCCCATCCCCCGCCCGATGCCAGACTCAAAGTACGACGCTGAGCGGGACATGTTGAATGTGATCATGCACTGGTAGGCATTCCAGATGTTGACCATGCGATTGGTATGCACATCGGGAGTTTGCACCTGGAGCTGACCGAGCAGCCCATCCCAATAGCGGCGCAGATCTGCAAAGGCGGCATCAATTGCGGCGGGCTGCAGGTACTGATGAATGATTGGCAGGGCCGTACGCTTGTTGATGCGCTGAGAGGCGGGGGGATCAAATTTTTCGGCAACAGGGTTTTCTTGATAGCCCAGCAGAAAGACCACGGTATGGGACGCGCCGGGCGCCAGCGTCAATTGGATATGATGCGAGCCAATCGGCGCCCAGCCAATGCCCAACGA
The DNA here is from genome assembly GCA_035340555.1 of Anaerolineaceae bacterium. Classification (GTDB taxonomy): domain Bacteria; phylum Chloroflexota; class Anaerolineae; order Anaerolineales; family Anaerolineaceae; genus JAGOFZ01. The sequence goes on from DAOQTN010000140.1 coordinate 654, forward strand.
GTTGGCAGACTGCCCCTGGCTGACGACCTGGGGGGCATCCCAGCCGTGATAGGGGCCCAAGAAGGCGCTGCGCTGGGTATCAAAACCGGCCAGCGGTTCTGAACAGGCAAAGAAGGCATAATGGTTGCGGCGTTCGCGGTATTCGGTTTTGTGGTAGATGACGCCATCTTCAACTTCCAGTTCGGCGATGTTGAAATTGCGCTGGAAGTTGGCGGAATCATCCATGGCATCCCAGAGGCAAAATTCAATTGCGGAAAAGGCAGAAAGCTGAGCCGGGTCGGAACGGTGGTTGGTGAGGGTGAGCTGCCAGACTTCTAGATTCTGGCCCAGGGGCACAAAATAGCGCAGATGAGCTTCTATGCCGTTTTTTTGCGAGCGGATAGTGGTATAGCCGAGGCCGTGGCGACATTCGTATTGATCCAGCGGTGTCTGGGTGGGCTGCCAGGTCGGCGACCAGACCGCACCAGTGAGGTTATCCCGCAGGTAAATGTAGCGCCCGCCAACATCCAGTGGGGCGTTGTTGTAGCGGTAGCGGGTCAGTCGCCGCAGGCGGGCATCTCGATAGAAGGAATAGCCGCCCCCAGTATTGGAGATGAGGCCAAAATAAGACTCGCAGCCAAGGTAATTGATCCAGGGCAGGGGGGTATCTGGACGCGTGATGACGTACTCACGACTGGAATCATCAAAATAACCGTAGCGCATGGTAGCACCAATTCCTGAATTATAAAAGTTCCCCACAGGGGCGGTCACCGGAGCCGCCCCTGCGAGGTGGAGGAGAAAGCAGGCCCATAAACGGCAGAGAGCAGGTGAAAAATCTCAAAAGCCTCAGCTGATTATAGGCTAACCCGCTTGAGAACTGTAGTTAAAACAAGCCACAAAATGCCCCGGCTCAGCCTCGACCATGGGTGGCTGGCTTTGGGCACAACGGAAAGCAGCAACGGGACACCGGTCATAGTAGGCGCAACCCCGGCCGTTGCCCGGCAGGTTGGCCACGGCGTCAATTTCAACCTCCTGCCATTTCTGGTCCAACCGGGGCACCGAGGCCATCAACATGCGAGTATAGGGATGCAGGGGCTGTTCAAAAATCCGCCCCGTGGCCCCCATTTCCACCATGAAGCCCCGGTACAGAATGATGGCCCGTTCGCTGATGTAATGGGCCAGTGAGAGGTCGTGCGTGATGAACAGGATGGACAGCCCGCGAGACTTAAGACCCGCGAGCAGGTTCAACACATCAATGCGGGTCGAGGCATCCAGCATGCTGATGATTTCATCGGCCACCAGGAACCGGATGTCCAGCAGGAGCGCCCGGGCAATCAGGAATCGCTGCAGCTGACCGCCGCTGAGCTGGTGGGGGAACTTGTTCAGGACATGTTCCGGGTTCAATCCCACCGCCTCCAGCGCGGCAATGACGCGCGGCTGCCAATCCGCCGCGCTGACCGTCGGATAAAATTCCTGGCGCACAATTTCAAAAACCCGGTCTGCCTTGAAGATGGGGTTGTAGGAACTGAAGGGGTCCTGGAACACGCCCTGGACCAGCCGATAATAATCTTTAAGGGCCTGGCCGCGATGGCCGGAGATATCCACGCCATCCAGGGTGATGCGGCCCCCGGAGATGGAGATGAGGCGCAGGATCATCTTCCCGATGGTGCTCTTGCCGCTGCCGCTTTCGCCAATCAGGGAAATCACCTCACCGGGTGCCACCTCAAAGCTCACATTGCTGACGGCTCTTAGCTCACGATTGCCAAATGCACCGATGCGGTAGATCTTGGAAACATTTTCTAATTTAAGCATGGGGAGCAGCCTCCCGCCAGCAGGCGATGGAATGGTTTTTGTCAATTTCCACAAACGGCGGTTCTTCCAGGCACTTCTCAAAGGCCAGGGGGCAGCGTTCCCGGAACCGGCAGCCGGTGGGTGGGGTCAGCAGCAGAGGGGGATTGCCTGGAATGCCGGTCAATTTTTTCTGGGTGTAGGTAACCCCGACCTTGGGCAGGGCGGAAATCAGCAACCGGGTGTAGGGATGGCGCGGCGCGTGGATGATGGTCTCGGTGGGGGCTTTCTCGGCCAGCTTGCCGGCATACATCACCAGGATGGTGTCGGCAATCTGGTACAGGATGGATATATCATGCGTGATGACCATCATGCTTTTAACAAAGCCCTGGTCACGAAATTCCACCAGCATTTCGGAAACCGCCTTCTGGGTGGAAACATCCAGTGCTGAGGTGATCTCATCAGCGATCAACAGCGACGGATTGAGCAGGGTGGAGATGACCATCACCATGCGCTGCTTCATACCGCCCGATAATTCAATCGGATACATGCCCAGCACATCATGCGGCAGACCGACCAGATCCAATCGGCGGTGCAGTTCGGGTAACATATCGCCGTATTTAACCTGGCGGGTTTTGAGCAGTTCCGATATCATCAGCCCGATTTTGCGCGTCGGGTTCATGGCGTTCATGGCATACTGCGGCACAATGGAAATATCGCGGAAGCGGTGCGGCATCATCCGCTCCAGGTCCCAGATGGGCAGTTCCTGGTCATCCAGGATTACCCGGCCGGCCACATAACGCATCGGCGGCACCAGGCGGACAAAGCTGTTGCCCAGGGTGGATTTACCACAACCAGATTCACCCGCCAATCCCATGATCTCGCCATTTCGCAGGCTGAAGGTGGCGCCATCCAGCGCCTTGACGTCCCCGCGCAGGGTCTGGTAATACACTCGGAGGTTCTCTACTTGTAAACTCATCAGTTACATCTCCCGCAGCTTGGGGTTGAAGACTTCATCGAGACCCACATTCATAATGTACAGGCTGCCCACAATCAGGGTAATGGCCAGACCCGGCGGCACAAACCACCACCAGATCTCCAGCGGCAGGGCCCCCCACAGCACGGAGTACTGCATGATCAGCCCCAGGGAAATGGTGTTGGTCGGTCCCAGGCCAATGAAATCAAGCGTGGCCGCGGTCAGGATGGCGCCGCCAAACTGAAGGATGAAGGTCATGACCAGGTAGGACATCATGTTGGGCGCGACTTCCGTGAAGATGATGTTGAAGGGCTTTTTGCCGCTCATGCGCGCCAGGTCGACAAACTCACGGTTGCGCAGGGAAAAGGTCTGGGCCCGGATGGCGCGCGCCGCCCACGGCCAGGCGGTCAGGCCGATAAACAGGCATTCCGTGGCAATGCTGCGCACTTCGAGGTAGGCGGCGATGATCAGCAACACGGCCATGGTCGGGATGACCAGCACAATATTGGTCAGGACGTTGAGGATTTCATCCACCATGCCACCGCGGTAGCCGGCGGTAAAGCCAATCAGGATGCCAATCAGGGTGCCCAAGCCGCCGCCAACCAGGCCCACAATCAACGTTGCGCGCAGCCCGATCACAAATTGGGTGAAGACATCCTCACCAAAGGTGGTGGTTCCAAACCAGTAATCGCGGTTGGGGGATTGGGCGGGTGGACCGGCAAATTCCTTGGGCGAGTAATCCGTCAGCAGCGGTCCAAAGATGGCCAACAGGGTAAAAAACAGCAATATGATCAGGCTGAGGCGCAGCTTCTTGTTACGCAGGGCAAAATACAGAAACTCGTTGATCTTCTTGGGCTTGGTCATGCGGATTCTCCCTGCATGCCGGCGCGGGTGCGAGGATCCACCAGCACATAGGCAATATCAATGATAAAGTTGGCCATCAAGACACCAATAATGATGAAGAGGAAACAGCCCTGAACCAGGAAATAATCCTGGTTTTGAATGGCTGCCAGTAAAAGATAACCAATTCCCGGATAAGAGAAAACCACTTCCGTGACCAAGGCGCCAGCCACCACCACCCCCAATTGAAGCGCCAGTCCGGTAATTTGCGGCAGGATGGCGTTATTGAAGGCGTATTTGCGGATCAGCCTGGTGGGCGCGCCCAGGGCGTTCAGATAATGGGAATAATCGGATTCCAATTCATAAATGATCATGTTCCGCATGCCAATGGCCCAGCCGCCAAAACCAACCAGGAAGAGCGAGGCAAACGGCAAAAACCAGTGCTTGAACACATCCCAGATAAAAGCCAGCGAGAAATGTGGGCTGAGTGAGAAGCTGTAGGCACCGGCTATTGGGAAGATGCCCAGCACAATCCCAAAAAACCAGGCCAGTAAAATACCCAACCACATGTAGGGGGTGGCTGTCAGGATGTAGCTGAGCGGCGAAATGGTGTTATCGAGCCATTTGGAACGGGCCGCCAGGGCGCCGAATTTGTTCCCGGCAATCCAGCTCAACAGGATAGACGGCAGCAGCAGGGCCAGATCGTAGGGCACAGCCCGCTTGAGCACATCGACCACCGGAGTCGGGAACAGGTAGACGCTGATCCCCAAATCACCCTGGAAAAGCGAGCCCCAGAAATTCAGGTACTGCCGCCAGAGCGGCAGATCCAGGCCGAAGACATGGGTGTAATAGTCATACATCACCGAGGCGGCATTCGAATTGATTGAGGCCCGGGCAATCATGTTGGTGACCGGATCCCCGGGCATGAAGCGCGGGATCATCCAGTCAATGGTGACCGCCAGGAAGAAGGTCAGGAGATAAATCAGGATCTTTCTTACAAAGTATCGTTTCACAAAAATGCCTCCCCGGATGGGTAAGATGCTGGGGCGTACAATAATCAGGATGGGGTCATTAAGGTCAGATTATCAGAAATGGAGTTCAGGACGGTGGGGCAGCCAGGACGAGGCAGCCAAGGTGATGAAGGTTTCAGGATGGAGTCGTCAGGATGGAGCCGTCAGGATGGAGCAGTCAGGATGGGGCAGTCAGGATGGAGCAGTCAGGATGGAGCAGTCAGGATGGAGCAGTCAGGATGGGACTGGGATGCGCCGGGTTTTCGGGAAAGGGTGATGCGGCAATCGGCGCATCCCGGTGAGGTCCGCCCCTCCCAACCCAATGGGAGGGGCGGTGAGAGAAAATCGGATTTTAGGGATTGACCGGCTTGAGGTTGATGAGGGTCATCAAACCGCCCAACTGCCAGTAACCGGACCAGGTGGTCGGCAGGGTCTGATTGGCAGAGGATTCGGTCGGCCAGTTCGTCCAGGTGGAGGTGCTGAACTGCGCCCACAGGCCGTTGTACCACAGGGGGATCATCGGCATGTCGGTCAGCATCATGGTCTGGATATTGGCGCAGGCTTCCTTCATGGCAGCTTCATCGGTGGTCGGGATGGCCGCAAGGGCATCCACCAGGTCGAACATTTCCTGGTTGTCATACTTGCCGAAGTTGCCGCTCTGCATCTGCTCGCGGATCGGGTGATTGAAGAGCAGGTTGTAGAGCGTCCAGGGGGTGTTGCTCATGGAGGCCCAGTTGTTGAGGGTCATGTCAAAGGTGGCGCTCTGCAGAGCCGTGTTCCAGGCGCCGTAATCGGGGGTGACGGCCTGGATGTTGATGCCGGCAGCCTGGGCGCTGGTGGCGATGATGTCGATGGCAGCCATCCAGTCAGTCCAGCCGCTGGGGCAGGTCACTTCCAGGGCAATCTTGGCGCCGGCGGGGGTTTCCACAAAGCCATCGTTATCGATATCCTTGTAACCGGCCTCGGCGAGCAGCGTCTGGGCCTTGGCGGTGTCGAAGGAGTAGCCCAGCTCTGCAACCACGCTCTTGTCCACGTAATCGTTCAGGGAGGGCAGCAGCCCGGTGGGGCTGGCGGCGCGCACCAGCTGAGCGTAAGCCACGTTCACGATGGAGGGCACGTCGATGGCGAAGGCCAGCGCCCGGCGGAAAGCGGCGTCGTTCAAGGGTTCTTTGGTGGTGTTCAGGAACAGGACCGCAGTGTTAGCCGAGAGCATATAAGGGGCGCCGGCGAAGTAGGTGTCCACGTAGCCCTGGTTGGAAAGCTCAGCCACGCCGGGGAGGAAGTTGTTGCTCAGGTCAAGCTCGCCCTTGAGGATCATGCCCAGGGCAATGTTGTTGCTGGAGGTGCGGATATCGACGATGTACTTGGGGGCGGGC
>DAOQTN010000141.1:0-6586 GCA_035340555.1 Anaerolineaceae bacterium
CCTTGAGACGAAGTGAGCAGCTGGTGGTTGGAGCAGGCATGGGCTTTCCTCCCTGGCAGAATGTGAATTTTGAGAAATGAGGGGTTGAGTAAATTATATACCCGGGGGCACCGGGGGGTGGGTAAAATGGACGCGGGATTCCGGCAGTTGTCGGGCCCGCTTGGGCCGGGCAGGTCCGAGCGGGGTGGAGCGGGCTGGGTGAAACCGGTGTGCTATAATAAAAATACAGTCAGAAAAGAGCCTCCCGGATTGGCAGAGATGCCGGCCGGCCGGCCGTTCAAGTTCGCAAGTCAATCGGTCAGACAATCACGGTCGTTAGGATCAAGACGGCCCTGTGTCGGCCGTTTTTTGTTTTTAACCCGGGAGCACCCTGACGATCCCTTTGGACTGACATGAACGAACTTGATCTCCTGCTCACCCTGATTGGCGACGGCCTGGTCTACCTGGCCAACGGCCTCCTGCTGCTGCTCTACCTGCTGGCGGAACAGCTGCCCGCGCTGCTGAGCCTGGGCGCCGGAGCCCTGATCAGCCTCCATTTTGACCGCCCGCTGCAGCGGCGGGCCGCTTTCCGGCCCGGTCGCGGCGAGCGCACCGGCTCCGGACGCGGACCGGCGGACCCCGTGACCGGCGGGACCGGACCACAGACGGCCCAGATTCTCAGCGGCATCGTCCTGGTGCTGTGGCTGGGAGCCCAGACGGGCATGGCCGCTCCGGTCCCCTGGATCGGGGCCGCGATGTGGCTGGGCGGGGCGGCCGTGCTGCTGGTGATGCCGGATCACCAGCGCTTTAACCAGCTGTGGTTTGTCAAAACCGGCCTGGCCGTCTACGCCCTGCTGGTCATCGCCAGCCGGATTTATCTGGCCTACACCGCCCAACTGACCGGCCAGCAGTGGGCCGCACTGATCGGCTCCGCGGACAGTGCGGCCGCCATCGTTGGCCAGACCCGGGGTTCGGTCACCACCATCATCCTGTGGGCCCTGTGGCTGGTGGCCCCGTTGGGCTATTTCTCCCTGCTGGTGCAGCAGCTGTTCGTCAATCCCCTGGGGTTGATCAGTCCGCTGGCCGGCGCCCAGGATGTGCTCAAACGCATCCGTGAACGGGGCCAGCCCTGGGGGTGATCCCCCAGCCCGCCTGGCCCCGACGCCCTTTGATGGCTCGAAGCGGGTTGCCGTTGCGCCCGCGGGCAGGTTCAATCCCTGCCGGAGGGCCTGCTTTCTGCCGGACCGATCCATCCGGCGGCCGGACGGACCACCCGGTCCAGCCGGCACAGCCCGGTGGGGCGGCAGAAATCAGTCGGGGAACGGCTTGGGGTCCGGTCCGGGACGCCCAAAGCCAAGCCGGAAAACCAATGCTCAAGTTTCACCCCGGCCGCGGGAAACCCCACCCAATCAGGTGGCTCCCCGGTCAACTTTCCAAGGAGATTACCATGCCCCCATGCAATTTGTTGGGCGCCAGCCCCTGGCCGGACTGGCTGGGAGCGGCCGCCGCCGTCCTGATCAGCCTGGCGGCCCTGGCCGCACTGGTTGTTTTTGGCGCGGTGCTGCTATTGGGCCTCAGCGTCTGGCGCAGCTTCCGCACCACCGGCAGTCTGCCGCCCCGCCTGGTGGCCCTGCGCGATGCCGGCCACCCGGTGCGCCAGCACAAACATTTCCACTATTCAGTCAGCCAGACGGCCCGGACCGCCCCCCTGACTGAAGCCGAGGCGGAGCAGCTGGGACTGGACGAAAGTTTCCAGTAAAGCCGCCGCCCCAGCCGGCCGATCGGGCGGGTCCCCCCTCACCAGCGGGGGCCCGCCCAGCCGGCAAACAACCGGCAAACAACCGGCGCCCAGCCGGCGCCCAGCCGGCGCCCAGCCGGCGATCAGTCCCCCCAAGGAGTCCTGTGAGCACCACTTTCTGGCAAGATCTTCCCATCCCCTGGCTGAAGGACCGCCTCCGGCCGCCTCCCCCCATCCCGGCCGATTTGCGCCTGATCAACTCCGGGATGAGCCTGGACGAGAGCGGGGAGCAGTTGGAGCAGCTCTGGTTCGCGGTGGAGGAAGAGGAGGGCGGGCACCGCTACCGCGGTTTTCGCGTCGTCCGGCTGCTGCAGCTGTCCTTCATTCCGCTGGATGCCCGGGCCGATGCCGGGCTGCTGCAGAAAATGAAATCCGTGCTGCGCTCGCTGTATGGGGCCCGGATCGCCTTCGTGCACCTGACGGCGGGCATTTTCAGCGCCCCCCACAGCGGCATCCTGCAGTGCTACGGGGTCTCCGCCTTCGCCCCCGATTTGGAAAGTGCCACCGCCCAAGCGGCCGAGGCCCTGGCGACCCTCCAGTCTGCGATGGCCGGAGCTTTCCGCCAGATCAAGCTGGCGCCGCTGGAGCGGGAAACCGGCCGCTGGCTGGCGACCGCCCTGGCTGCGATGCCGCATGCCCTGGTCGTGGTCGGCCAGCCCGATCCCCGCGAGAACGCCAAGGGCGGCTCCGCCGCCCTGTTCAACAATCCCCTGACCAGCGGCAACGACACCGCCCGCCAATACAGCCTGCAGCAGAATGAAATCCTGTTCCGGGGCATGGCGACACTGCAGGAGGATTTCGTCTTCCTGGTGCTGTGCGCGCCGGTGGCACTGGCCGAGCTGACCGAGATGCTGGTCGGCCTGGCCGAGCAGACCAGCACCTGGGCGGCCTGGCAGAGCGGGGTGCGGGGAGCCGCCTTCGGCATCAGCCTGCCGGCGGTGTTGAGCGGGGCGCTGATGCACTCGGCCTCCCTGGGTTCCAGTGAAGCCGAGGGGCAAAGTCACAGCGAGGGGCTGGCCAATGCGACCGGACTGGCGCAAACGGCCGGCAGCGCCCACACCGAGGGGACCAGCCACACCCACACCCAAAGCCACACCCGCGGCGAATCCGAGGTGCACACCAGCGGCGTGGCCGAATCCGAGAGCCACGCCGTCTCCAGCGGGCACACCCACACCGAAAGTCAGAGCACCGCCTCCGGCACGATCGAGACGTCCGGCACCTCCTTCAGCCAGACCACCTCCCGCGCCGAAACCGACTCGGTCCAGCTGGGTGCCAACACCTCGGCGCGGCTGGGCATCAATGCCGGGCTCGACGCCGGGCTGGGCGGGGGTTTCAACGGCGGTTACGGCCACAGCTGGTCGCAGGGCGAGGCGGAAACCGCCGGCTGGACCAGTTCCACGGGCACCAGTCACAGCCAGAGTCAGGGCAGCGCCGAGGCTGTCTCCCAGGCCGAAACCCACACCACCGGACTGACGCGTTCCAGTTCCACCGCCCTCGGCCGCAGCGAAAGCTGGGGCAGCGCCGAAGCCAGTTCGGTCAGCCAGTCCGACACCACGTCGACCGCCCAGACCCGTTCCAGCAGCGAGACCCGCTCCAGCGCCGACGGCACCCAGCACAGCAGCGCCCTCAGCCGGCTGACCGGGCAGGGCACCTCCGCGGGACTGGCCGTCGGGGTCTCCCCGAGCCTCTCGCTGCATCAAAGTTATCAGTGGCAGTTTGACCCGGCCATCCTGGTCACCCAGGTGCTGCGCACCCAGCAGCGGCTGCTGGAGGGGGCCAGCCGGGAGGGCGCCTTCTATGCCGACGCCTATGTCTTCGCCCGCACCCCGCGGGGCCGGCGCGCCCTGATGGGGCTGATTCCGGAAGCCTTTCACGGCACGGAAGACGTCGTCAGCGGCGTCCAGGCCCGCAGCCTGAACCCGGACGAGGCGGACTACATCCGCCGCCACGCCGGGGTCTTCTCACCCTCCACCCGGGTGGAGACCGTCCCCGAGGTGCTCAGCGGTTACATGGACGCCACCCTGCTGACGCTGCTGCAGCTGGCCGCCTACACCGCCCCCGGGATGTTCGAACTGGGCCCGGCCCTCACCGTCCAGGAGAGCACGCCCGATTTTGCCTTCTATCCGGCCATGGCCGGGGATGTGATCCTGGCCCGGCAGTGGTCCAGCGAACTGGGGGAAATCACCGCCGTACCGCTGCGGCTGACGCCCGAGCGCCATTTCCATACCGCCTTCTGCGGCGACACCGGCTTCGGCAAGAGCATCAGCGCCGAACGGCTGGCCTACGAGACCACCCGGGCCTGGCACTACCGCACCATCATCCTGGATTTTGGCCAGGGCTGGCGCCGGGCCCTGAACTGGAGCGGCCTGGAGGGGCGGGTGGATGTGCGCCAGGTCTTCCCCGGCGCCCGCCGCCCCCTGCGCTGGAACATCCTGCAAATTCCCCGGCGGATGGATCCGGGACGCTACCGCAGCCTGGTGGCCGAACTGTTCGCCAATGCCGGGCGGCTGGGGCCGCGCCAGCTGGGCTTTTTGCGCCGGGCCATCACCGAGGTCTACCAGGACTGCGGCGTGCTGCCGTGTCCGGAAAAACCGGGCTTTCAGTACGTCCAGTCCGCGGCCGAGATCGCCGCAATCCAGGCCCGGCGTGCGGCCGACCGCCGTCCCGCCGCCTCCGTGCACATCGGCACCCCCCTCGAAGCCCTGACGGGGGCCGACCTGCAGGCCCTGACGGTTGAGCGCAGCAAGCGGGCCGATTTTGCCGAGGTGGTGCGCCGGCTGCGGCGCACCCAGGAAAGCCTGGGGAAAAATGACCAGACCAGCCGCACCAGCCTGGAAGGCCTGCTGCTGCGGGTGGAAACCTTTGAAGAGGGCGACCTGGCCCGCCAGTACGGAGCGGGCGACGACTCCCTGCCGATTGAGGACCTGGGGCTGCTGGGTCCGGCGGAGGACCCCTGGGGGCTGGTGGTCATCGAGGGCGGGGCGGAAATGAGTGACGAATTTGCCAAAACCGCCATCCTCTCCCTGCTGGCCAGCGTGCTGTATTTTGACGCCGTCTCCCGCCGCCGCGAGAGCCTGGCCGGGGTGAGCTTCCCGCCGATGCAGATTTTCTTTGAGGAGGCCAACAAAATCCTCTCCGGGGTCGCCACCGGCAGCACTGCCGCCGACGGGCCCGGCACCGGTGCCGGCGGGGGCGTCAGCGAGATCTTCCAGACGATGTGGCGGGATGGACGCAAATACCGCATCTTCCTGCACCTGATGGTCCAGACCATCAGCACCCTGCCGGAGGGCATCCTGTCCTCCTGCAATAACATTTTCATTGTCCAGACCAAGAACGCCCGCGACCGCGACATGGTCATGGCCCATATCGGCCGCAGCGAGAAGGGCTTCGTCAACACCGAATACAAGCGCTACCTGGCCCGGATTCCGATCCGCCTGGCGGTGGTCAAGCTTGGCTACAGCCCCGACGTCACCCAACTCGAACCGGTCCTGGTCAACCCGCTGCCGGTCCCCGGCAGCGAACCGTCGGACGCGGAAATCGTCTGCCGCCTGGGCAGCCGGTAGGAGAACCCCCCATGACCTGGCCCCCCTTTGCCACCTTGTCCCCCACCCTGTCCCACACCCTGTCCCCCACACTGATACCCACCTTGTCCGCCCTGATTTCCGGCTGGGCGGCCCGGACGTTTTCCCGCCCAGCCGCCCTGATTGCCGGCTGGGCGGCCCGGACGTTTTCCTGGCCAGCCGCCCTGATTGCCAGCTGGACGGCCCGGGCGTTTTCCTGGCCGGCCGCCCTGATTGCCAGCTGGGCGGCCCGGACGTTTTCCTGGCCGGCCGCCCTGATTGCCAGCTGGGCGGACCGCTTCAAGGTCCCCATCCATTCCCGGCTGGCGGCCCTGTTGCCCGGCCTGATGGCCCCCCTCCTTACCCAACAACCGCGCGGGCCGGCGCCGGCGGCCGGTTGGCCCGGACCGGGGCTGCCCTCCTCCAGGTTGCCGGTTGCGGCCTTGCTGCCGGAATGGATCCTGGGCGGCTTCCCGGGGCTGCTGCTGCTCGTGCCGGGAGCCCTGCTGGCCGGGGCGGCCTGGACCGCGGCCGCCATCCAGGTGAGCCGGGGCCGGGTGCTCGGGGCCGTTTTGTGGGGCAGCGCCGGGGTCCTGTTGGTGCTGTTGGAGCTGCTCCTCCTGCTGGTCCTGACAGGCCTCCTGCCCCCGCTGGGCGGCCTGCTCGGGCCGGCCGTCTTTCCGGGCCCCCGGCTGGACCTGCTGCCGGTGAGCTGAGCCCGGGTCGGGTCCGGTTTGGCTCCCCGCCGGGCTTGGACCGGCCGGGTTTGATCCACCGGGTTGGCCCCCGGCCTGGCTGCCGGGTTTGATCCACCGGGTTGGCCCCCGGCCTGGCTGCCGGGTTTGATCCACCGGGTTGGCCCCTGGCCTGGCTGCCGGGCTTAGACCCGCAGTTTATCCCCATTCTTTCATTTGAATGCCTATAAGGAGACCACAACGCATGCTTGAAAAGAAACGTTCGCCCCTGATTCCCATCCTCCTGGCCCTGGTCACCGGCGTGATGACTGTCCTGCTGCTCAACGGCGTCATCCGGCCCACCCCGCTGGTGGTGGCCCGGGTCGCGATCGCCCCCGGCACCGTGCTGAGTGCGGAGCTGCTGGAGGTGCGCACCGTCCCGGCCGGCGGACGGCCCGCCGGCGCCTTTGCCGATATCACCGAGGCCGCCGGCCAGGTCCTGGCCGTGCAGCGGGCCCCCGGGGATGCCATCACCGCCGCCGTGCTGGGGGGCAATGCCCTGGCCGGGATCCCGG
>DAOQTN010000142.1:0-6554 GCA_035340555.1 Anaerolineaceae bacterium
GGCGAAAGATTTCGCCATAGACATCATTGTGGGCGGATAGGATCAGATTGCCGTTTTCACCGGGATTAACCCCGTAGACATTCTGACCCACTCCTTTTTTCAACTGTTCGTCACCATCGCCTTGTACCACCGGGGCATCCAGATCGATGTCCGGAATCTGAATGCGCTGTGCCTGGGCCGGGCCGGGCGTGGGTACCGGCAGATTGGCCAGGGTCTGGGCCAGGGGACGCAAGTGCTCGGGAATTTCGGCCTCGTTGGGACGGCCACCGCCTTCCAGGTTGGGTGGAATATGGCCGGAGGGCAGCACAACCGCCATGACCAGGGGGGTTGGGGTCAAGGTGGGCTGCTCAATCATGGCAGCAACCTCGGAATTCAGGTCGCGCAGGATGTTCATGCCATTAAACAGCACAAAGATCAAACCAATCACAGCCAGGACTTCCACCGCAGAAAGAAACGTGTTGAGAATACGCTGTCGTTTTGTCGGTGCCGCCGGAGTTCCCGGCCCCAGGTCGGTGTCTTCAGCCGGCGTGCTGCGCAGGCCGTCGATGGCGGCTGGCGCGGGCAGCGGCTCAATCAGGATCATGCGTCCAGTGCGGCGAAAGTGGTCAATGCGGGCGCGCCGTTCAGCCCGTCGCTTTTCAATAAGCAACTGGCGCAGCTCATCAACCGTCAAATCTTCTACACGCCGATGGCGAGACACAGTTCATCCTCGTTCACAGAATGGTCTGATTATAACCGATTAACCGGCCTAGGAATGTTTGGCCCGCGGCGCCTTGCGGCGGGGATGGGTTCTTTTTATCGGGCCACGGTGGCGGGTCATCGCTCGACCGGCATTGGGACTGAGAATCAGACTGAGCTGATTGAGGGCCCGGGGATCATATTCCCGTCGCCCGCAGACATCACAAACCCAGGCGGGAAAATCCGATACGGTAATCAACTGGTCTGCCAGCCAAGTGAAGTAGGTGACGTTCTGCAGGTGCATTTGACCAGCCGGGCATTCATTGCACGGAATGGTGGGCGGGCGCGTGGACGGAGCCGGAAACTCAGACGTATTGAGACTCCTGGATGATTTTCACACCCGAACTTGTCCCCAGCCGGCTGGCACCGGCAGCCACCATGGCCCGGGCGTCAGCCAGTGATCGCACACCACCCGAGGCTTTAACACCCAGGTCGAGCCCAACCACGCAACGCATCAAGGTCACATCTTCGGCGGTTGCACCACCGGAGGCAAATCCCGTGGATGTTTTGACAAAATTCGCCCCGGCCTCACGGCTGAGCAGACAGGCAAGAATCTTCTCTGCCCGGGTCAGCAGCGCGGTTTCGATAATCACCTTGACCAAGGCCCGGCCCGGTTTTGCCGCCATGACCACGGCGGCAATATGGTCAAAGACGGCCTGTGCTTCACCAGCCTTCAATAAGCCAACCGGGATCACCAGATCAATTTCAGCAGCGCCTGATTCCACCGCCTGTCGGGTTTCAAAGGCCCGGGTTTGAGCCGGAACGGCTCCCAGCGGAAAGCCAACGACCGTACAGGTGGCAACGCGGGAACCAGCCAGCTGGCGGGAAACCAGGTTGACATAAATGGGATTGACGCAGACTGCGGCAAAGTGATACTGAACGGCTTCAGTACACAGCGTTTCAACCTGGGCCGGGGTGGCCTCTGGTTTGAGCAGGGTATGGTCAATCATGGCAGCCAGGTTGGTGGCATCAGCCACATATTCCGGCTTGAAGGGGGGAAGCTGGGCTTCGTAGGATTGCGAAAGTTGAAGAAGTTGGATCAGATTCATGGCGTAGAGGCGGCATTTACAATATCAGGATCATTGAGGAGACGGACTTCCTGGATGGGCCAATAGATGACCATCGCCCGACCAATGATATTTTCAATAGGTACAAAGCCCCAGGAATGTGAATCAGATGACTGATTACGGTTATCCCCCAGAACAAAGACGGATCCGGCCGGAACGTTCCAGACGCCCTGGTAGGAGGGGGGGGCGGAGATATAGGGCTCGGTCAGGGCATACCCGTTCACCCGGACCTGACCGTTTTCAACCCGGACTTCATCACCGGGCAGGCCAATCAGGCGTTTGATGTAATCCTCGGTGGGATTGCCGGGAAAGTGGAACACAACAATATCGCCATGCTGCATTTTGCCCAAGCGGTAAGCCAGTTTGTTCACCAAAAGAAGCTCATCCGACTTGAGCGTGGGCAGCATGCTGATATTTTCAACCCGAACCCGGCCAATCATACTGTCAATAAGAAAGTAGAGAACCGCAGCCAAAAGCAGGGTTTGCAAAACCTCACTTAAAAAGGTTTTCCAGGCCGGTTTTGTTTTCACTTCCGGGAGTGCCTCCACCGCCGGAGTCGTCCGATAATCGTCCAAAATACCTCCAATCCAACCACTAAAACCATGCCAGTGGGTCCTATCCTGATTATAAATCCGCTTGCCAATCGCGGCAAGCGCGTGATTCACAAGATCACGAAATCACGAGATGACGAGATGACGAGATGACGAGATGACGAGATTATAAGCTCATGAGATCGTGAAATCACCAGATCATCAAATTAATGGTTATCGGGTGTCCGGACACGCAACCGGGTCCCACACACCCGGCAATACAAGTCACTGGATTCCGCCCGCTTGCCACATTCCGGACAATACATCGCGGTATCATGGGCCAGGGTGTTGCGCAACTGCAGTTGCCGGACCCATGCGAGGCGATATTTCTCAACCCATTCCGGGTTCATCCGCCGCCAGGTCAACCAAACCCCCAAAATCAGCAGCAGCAGCAACAAAAATCCAATCGCCAGCCAGGGGAGAATGGTCAGCAGGCGCGTCCGCCCGGCAATGGTCTCATCCAAGGGGGCGGCGGCACTAACCGGCTGACTGGTAAACGTCAGAGTGGCATCACTTTTTTGGTAGGTCAACGCCAGGGTCAGAGGCATGCCGGCATCAACTTTGCCAATGGTGGTCTCATAGTAGACCAATCCATCCTCATGCAACGCCCCCCCACCCAGGTGGGGGGTGATTTCCATCCGGGTCGCGCCCAAAGGATTCTGGACCCGGACGGTTAAATCGTCCACCGTAAAGTCCGCAGGCCAGATATAGGTGTAGGTGCGGGTCGTGTCGTCCAATAGCAAGCGGGGATCATAAAATTCCAGGCGAATCAGGCTGGTCGGGGCCGTCAATTTGATCTGGGTCCAATCAACGCCCGGAATCGTTTGAAAATTCAGCGGCGTGGGAGCGGAATCAGAACTGCCCACATAATAAGAAGCCTGATACAACGTTATGGCAGCACGGGGAATGGAGATATTGATGGTGGCTGGCAGCTTGACTTGCGGCGACAGACGAATGGTGTACATGACCAATACAGCGGTGCGATCATACTCAGGCCAGATATCCACCACCACCGACTGGGCTTCAACGGGGGCCTTGTTCGTTTGCGCCGCGCCAAACCCTGCCGACATAAGGGCCAAGATACTCAATATCAGATACAACCCTGTGCGACTGCGCGTCATTACCATATCTTACCATGATTGTGACGATCGCCGGCATTAAAGGAGCGGAGGGCGTCAATCGATCCGGGTCAGTCGGCCCCGAATTGCCGCCACCGGCCCGCCAATGGCACTTCCCTATCGGGAATCATTATCGAAGATGGCTGTCGGAAAAAAGCCACCCATGGCACCCATGACCACCCGGAGGGCTTTCAAAGATCAGATCGATCAAGGTTTCAACCGTCATTTGTGCGTTTCTCCGCTATAATTGGATTGTCAATACAGGGCGGGCCACAGTCCGACCGCACAGAAAAAATCAGAAAAGAGGTTATATGGGCGACTCCTCACGCTTTTATCTTGGTAAACAATTCGATCTTGCCTCAAGCAAGCGCACCGACCAACCCGTGTTATATGATCCAGCCAATTTGACCACTCACGCCATCATCACCGGCATGACCGGCTCCGGTAAAACCGGTCTGGGAATTGGCATGCTTGAAGAGGCTGCGCTGCAGCATATTCCGGCCATCATCATTGATCCCAAGGGGGATCTAACCAATCTCGTGCTGCATTTTCCGGATTTACTGCCCCAGGATTTCGAACCCTGGCTGGACCCTGAAGCAGCCCGGCGGGCAGGGAAACCATTGCCGGAAATGGCAGCCGAAACAGCCACAAAATGGCAGCAGGGGCTGGCGGACTGGGGATTGGGGCGGGAGCAGTTGTTGGCTCTGCAGCAGGCAGCTCAGTACAGTATATACACCCCCGGATCATCCTCCGGGCTGCCGGTCAACATATTATCGTCATTCCGGGCCCCTGAAATTCCTTGGGAAGATAACCGTGAAATTTTACGCGAGAAGGTTTCCAGCACCGTCACCGCGCTGCTGGGATTGGTGGGAATCGACAACATCGATCCACTGCGCTCGCGGGAGCACATCCTGATTTCCAACCTGCTGGAACATGCCTGGAGCCGGGGGCAATCGCTGGATTTAACAGAATTGATTCTGCAAACTCAGACGCCACCCTTTGATCGATTGGGCGCATTCCCCATCAATAACTTCTACCCGGAAAAAGATCGTTTTGAGCTGGCCATGTTGTTGAACAATTTTCTGGCCACGCCCTCCTTCCAGATTTGGCTGGAAGGTCAGCCACTGGATATTGGGGCCATGTTATACACGGCAGATGGCCGGCCGCGCCACAATATCTTTTACCTGGCCCACTTAAGCGAAAATGAACGCATGTTTTTCACCACCCTGCTTTTTGCCGCCGTGGAAGGCTGGATGCGTTCCCAACGCGGCACCAGCGGGTTGAGATTGATGGTCTATTTTGATGAAATCATGGGCTATTTGCCGCCCATCGCCAACCCGCCATCCCGGCCCATCATGCTGCGCATGCTTAAACAGGCCCGGGCGTTCGGTGTTGGCCTGGTGCTGGCAACACAGAACCCGGTGGATGTGGATTACAAGGCCCTGTCGAACGCCGGGACCTGGATGATTGGCCGCCTGCAAACCGACCAGGACAAGCAGCGCCTGCTGGACGGCCTGGAGTCCGCCTCTGGTTCGCTCAATCGGTCGGATGCGGACAAATTGATTTCGGGGCTGCAAAAACGGGTCTTTTTACTGCATAACGTCCATCAATCAGCCCCGGTCACCTTCCAAACCCGCTGGACACTGAATTACCTGGCCGGTCCGCTGACCCGGGGTGAAATCCCGGCCCTCAACAAACTGGCCAATGCAGCAACTGTGGCCGCAGTCGTGACCACCCCGGCTGCAGCTGCCGGTCCCGCCGTACCCACAACTGCTGCCGCCGCGGCGGCAGCAGAAACCAGACCCCACCCGATCACCCCGGCGGCCACATCCCCGGCCGCCGCAGCGACCGTTCAAGGATCGCAAACCCGCCCGGCTGCACCGGTGGGCATCATGGAATTCTTCCTGCCCAACGACCTGGGGATCAGTCAGGCGTTGACTGCGGCCAATCTGCAGCTGGCCGGACTGATTGAGCCTGAGGGGATCCTTTACCAGCCCGCCCTGCTGGCCCAGGCCCAGATTCGCTATGCCTCCCGCCAGTACAATGTGGACAGCATGCGGCGCGTGGCGGCATTGCTGACCCAGGCTGATGCCGGATTAATCCGCTGGGAGGACTTCCCGTGGGGACCGTATGAACCCACCGTCCTCGGCAGCCAGGCGCTGCCCAAGGCTCGTTTTGAAACCCTGCCCACCTGGTTGACGGACGCCCGCCGGCTTAATGCTCTGCAGAAAGACTACATCGAATGGGTTTATCGGAACGGCACCATCCGCTTGCGCTCCAACCCCACATTGAAGTTGGTGGCCGGACCGGAGGTCAGTCAGGCCCAGTTCCGGGAACAATGTTCCACGGCAGCCAAGCAGGCCATGCAAACCGAGGTGGATAAACTTGAGACGGCCTACCGCGCCAAACTGGAGACCATGCGTCAAAAGATCAAGCGCCAGGAGAAGGAAGTCGAAAGCCAGGAGGATGAAGTGGCACAGCGGCGGACCGAGGAATTGGGGACGCATGGCGAGTTGGTGCTCAGTCTGCTTGGCGGCCGCAAACGCAGCATCTCGTCCTCCCTGACCAAGCGCCGCATGACCCAGCAAGCCAAAGCGGACCTGGAAGAGGAAAAGCAGGAACTGGATGCCATGGAAGAACAGTTGCTTTCTCTTGAAGCCGATCACAAGGCGGCCCTGGCCGCCATCCAGGAACGCTGGGCCCAGGCTGCCAATGACCAGAGCGAGATTCCGTTGGCCCCGCTCAAGAAGGATATCTTCATGGAGGCCTTCGGGATCGCCTGGGCGCCCTACTATTTGATCCGCAATGGGGACAAGTTGGAAAAGCTGGCTGCCTTTACCCCGCCTGCATAACCAAGCCCAACACCTGTTGCCCGAATGCATCGCCATCAATCCATCGCCTGGCATCCGCCGGGCGATGGTGATTCACATCACATAATTCACATCACACAATTCAAGCAACACCATTTTTTGGCACTAAAAAGAGTGTGCCCCAGGAGGGAATTGAACCCCCAACCTAGGCGTTAGGAGTGCCTTGCTCTG
>DAOQTN010000143.1:0-6526 GCA_035340555.1 Anaerolineaceae bacterium
AGGAAAAAGGACCAGCCCGCCTGGTACTCAACCGGTTGAACCCGGCCATGGTCAAGCGCGGCGACATGCTGGCTCCTGATGATGTGCTGGAACTGCTGGCGGTTGAACTGATTGGCATCGTGCCTGAGGATGACACGGTGGTGGTCAGCACCAACCGCGGCCAGCCGGTGGCGATGGATACCAAATCGCGCGCCGGGCAGGCTTTTCAGAATATTGCCCGCCGGCTGAAGGGCGAGCAGGTGCCCTTCCTGGATTTGGACGAGAAGAAGGGCGTCCTGGGGTGGTTGTCCCGGATCGCCCGGGCAGGAGGCGATTAAGATGTCTGACTGGTTGGATCGCATTCTGGGACGGCAGCCCAAAAGCGCCAGTTCGGCCAAGGAACGCCTTAAACTGGTGTTGATTAATGACCGCACGGATCTGACCTCCGGGGAACTGGAGGCGTTGAAAAATGAACTCCTAGAGGTGATCGGGCGATATATTGAGATCGACCCCGCCGCCATTCGCATTGAAATGATGCAGGAGGGGCGCGAGCAGCGCCTGCTGGCCGATATCCCACTGCGGGCCAGCCGCCGCCATCGTTAGACCTGGATTGAGGCATGGTTCGCAAACAAATCTGGCGTCACTTTGATTACTGGCTGTTTGGGGCAGTGATCTTTCTCTGCATCTTTGGCGTCATCATGGTGCGCTCGGCTGTGGCGGGCAATGCCGTGCTGGCTGGTTTACCGAACCGTCAAATCATCTGGGTGGGCATCTCCGTGGTGCTCCTGTTGGGGACAACCTTGATCGATTACCATTACTGGCAGTCGCTCTCCCGCACCCTGTACATCGTCACCGTACTGGCCCTGGTGGGGATCTTTATCGTCGGTGAGGCGGTGTACGGCTCCGCCCGCTGGTTTGACACCGGGGTCATCTTCATTCAACCCTCCGAAATTGCCAAGATCGCCCTGATCCTGATCCTGGCGTATTATTATTCGGCCACCCAGGCGGATGAACGCAATCTGGTCTGGATTGGCAAAAGTTTGGCGCTCACGTTGGGCATTGTGGTGTGGATTTTGCTGCAGCCAAACTTGAGCACCTCCATCGTCATGTTTGTGCTTTGGTTTGCCCTGCTGTTTGTGGCGGGATTGCCCATCAAATATCTGGTCTCTTTTGGTCTGGGGGGCCTGGCCCTGGCGGGCGCGGCATTCCCGTTTCTGGAGAATTATCAGCAGCAGCGCATCCTGGACTTTATCATGAAGGATGAGAATGCCCGCCATGGCAACACCTACAATGTGGAGCAGGCCCTGATCACCATCGGCAACGGCGGCTGGTTTGGCCTGGGTTATGGGCACGGCACCCAGGTGCAGCTGCACTTTCTCAAAGTCCGCCATACCGACTTCATTTTCTCGGCCATTGCCGAGGAATTTGGTTTTGTGGGGACGGTTGTTTTGCTGGCGCTGTTGGTATTTATCATTGTGCGCTGTCTGCGGGTGGCGCGGCGGGCGGCGGATCCCTTTGGCGCCTACATTGCCTACGGAGTGGCCGTCCTGCTGCTGTTTCAAACCACGGTGAACGTGGGCGTCAATCTTAATCTGCTGCCGGTCACCGGATTGACCCTGCCGTTTGTCAGCTACGGCGGCAGTTCGCTGCTCTCCCTCATGCTGGGCATGGGCCTGGTGGAGAGTGTGGCAGCCCATAGTAAACCGATGGAATTTTAGGAGATCATCATGGCAAATACATCGAAACCCGTTCGCGTTCGCTTTGCACCCTCCCCCACGGGTCATATGCACCTGGGCAGTGCCCGCACGGCGCTCTACGACTACCTGCTGGCCCGCCAGAGCGGCGGCCAGTTCATCCTGCGCATTGAAGACACCGATCGCAAACGTTTTGTACCCGGTTCCGAACAGGAGTTGATGGACGGCCTGCGCTGGCTGGGCATGGAGTGGGATGAGGGCCCCGATATTGGCGGTCCCTGCGGCCCCTACCGGCAGTCGGAACGCAAGGCTATTTATCAGCAGTACGCCGAGCAGTTGATTGATGCCGGGCAGGCCTATTACTGCTTTTGCTCCACCGAACGGCTGGATGCCATCCGCAAGGACCAGCAGTCCCGCAAGGAGACGGCCCACTATGATGGGCACTGCCGGGATTTCCCCATCGCCGAGTCCCGCGCCCGCATTGCCGCCGGTGAGTCGTATGTCATCCGCTTCAAGATGCCGCAGGAGGGCACCACCGTGGTGCGCGATCTGCTGCGCGGTGATATCACCCTGGAAAACCGCATGCTGGATGATTACATCATTGTCAAGTCGGACGGGCTGGCCCTGTATCATCTGGCGGCGATGGTGGATGATCATTTGATGGGAATCACCCATGTCATTCGGGGTTCGGAATGGCTGCCCACCCATCCGCTGCATGTCAACCTCATCCGGGCTTTTGGCTGGGAGGAACCCGTCTGGGTCCACCTCTCAATTTTCCTCAAACCGAGCGGCAAGGGGAAAATGAGCAAACGCGAACAGGCCGAATTTTCCCGTGATGGCTACTCGATCTTTGTCAAGGATTTGCGCTCCCTGGGGTACATGCCGGAGGCGGTTGTCAATTGGGTGGCGTTGATGGGGTGGAGTTATGATGACCACACCGAATTCTTCACCCTGCCCGATCTGGTTGAGAAATTCAGCCTTGAAAAGCTCAATCCGGCCCCGGCCGCGATCAATTTCACCAAGTTGGATTATTTTAACGGTCTGCACATCCGCGCCCTTGCGATTCCCGAGCTGGCTCAACGCCTACGCTACTACTTTGATGCGGCCCAGCTGCCCATTTCTGACGCCGACCTTCTGCGTATCGCCCCGTTGGTGCAGGAGCGGATGACCACCCTGGATGAGGGCCCGGAACTGGCCGGGTATTTCTTCCGCCCCTACGTCACACCCAGTGCGGCGGATCTGACGGCCAAGGGTCTCACCCCGCAGCAGTCCGCGGACGTCGCCCGCCGCATTCTGACCATCCTGACTGGCCTGCCGGATGTCAACCACGACACTGCCGAACCCCCCCTGCGATCCCTGGTGGAGGCGTTGGAGCTTTCAGCTGGCCAGGTATTCGGTATAATGCGCGTAGCCGTTACGGGCCAGCGGGTCAGCCTGCCGCTGTTTGAGAGCATGGAAATCATTGGCCGGGCGGATGTGCTCAGCCGGCTGCAGCAGGCGGTTACCATTCTGGAAGCCGGGTAATTTGGACCGGCGTTTTCCCCGCCCGGCCCATCCGGCAAGGCGGGGCCGCGGGAGCCCCCGCAGATAGGAGATAGAAAATGCCTGAGAAAACCCATACCGAAGAGTTTCGGGTCACCGGCGAGAAGCTGGTTGCCGAAGTCAAAAAGATTGTTCATGAAGGCAATGTCCGCCGCATCATTGTCAAGAAGGAAGACGGCGATACTTTGATGGAATTTCCGCTGACCATTGGTGTGGTGGGCGCGGCACTTCTGCCGGTTTGGGCCGCGCTGGGAGCGGTGGCTGCCCTGGCTGCCAATTTGACCATCGTGGTGGAGCGGATTGACCAGGCGCCCCCGCCGCCCGATGCGACCCCACCCGGTTCGCCGCAGCCGCAGTAATCCAGCCAATTCTGACTGTCTGAGAAGGAGCACCAGAGAAAATGACCTTTGAGCACCAACCTGATCGATCCAAAATTTCCCGGCGGCAATTTCTCAGGCAGCTTGGCCTGGTTGCCGGGGCGCTGGGTCTTTCGGCCTGCACCCGGGCTCCCGGATTGACGACGTTCCCCACTGGCACGCCCACCGCCGCGACAGCCGCGACAACAACGGCGACCGCCACTGCGGCTCCTTCGGCCACCCCCCCCCCCCCCCCCACCCGCACCCCCACCAGAACCCCCTCACCCACGGCCACCCTGACTGCCCTGGAGGATCAAATCCGCCAGCAGGGCGTGGCCAGCCGCATCCCGGTGCTGGAGTATCACAGTCTCAATTCCGATGTGAATGCCGACGGCCTGCTATTGATGAATCCGGTCTGGTTTGAGGAGCAGATGCACTGGCTCAAGGACAACCAGTTCCATGCCGTCACCGAGCAGGAGTTGATCGACTTTCTTGTCGGCCGCATCCAGCTGCCCCGCCGCTCGGTGGTTCTGACGTTTGACGTGGGCTCAAAAGTGTCCAAACAGATGCCGGAATTTGTCCGCATCTTCGAGGAAACGGGCATGCACGGGCTTTTCTTCATCTGGTTGGCGCGCATGGATCCCGGACTTTGGGACGGCTGCAAGGCCAACGCGGATGGCTGCTGGTCGGATTACCACATCTTGATTGAAAGCGGTTACGGCGAAATCGGCTCGCATTCGATGTCCCACGCCGACATGGCCGTGTCTGATTACGACGCCGTGGTCTGGGAACTGCGCGAGTCCAAGGCCCGGATTGAGAAACATCTGCCCATTGAGGTGCGGTCCTTCTCCTGGCCGTTTGAGGCCATTCCAGTCAAGGCCCGCCAGATGTTTATTGAAACCGGTTATACCCTGGGCTTTGGTGGTTTTTCGCGCTACATCACCGAACTCCAGGCCTATCCATACCCGGATTTTTCCCTGCCGGTTTACGATATTCCCCGCCTGCTGCCCTACTACAACAACCAGACCTACCCCTATCTGTCCGGCCGGACGATGGGGCAGGAGACCTTTGCCGATCTGCTGATGCGCAACATCACGCCCGCCGCGGGCGGATAAGCACCGGGCGGATAGGTACCGGGCGGATAGGTACCGGGCAATGGTGGTGGCCCGGTAGGCGCCAGGTGGCGGCTGACGGTTTCTGTTTCGGCTCAGCCCAATAAGACAAACGATAAAGATCCTGCTGAAACCGCGCCTGCCAAAAAAGACGGTTTCTGTTTCGGCTCAGCCCAATAAGACAAAGGCCAATGGCGGCAGGGTCAGGCTGCCATCTGCGCCCAGCCGGCCGGAACCATGGCGCATCGGTTTTTGCAGCAGGTGGTTTTGCTGCAGGATTTTGGGGGCGATGGTTTGTTCCACCTCGGTAAAATTGGCGAAGATGACCACCCGCTGGTCATGGCTGGTCCGGCTGAAGCAGAGCACGTGCTCATTTTCAGCATCAATCACTTCAAGTTCGCCGCCGCTGAGCGCCGCCGTAGCCTTGCGCAGTGCAATGACTTCCTGGAAATGCCGGTAGACCCGTCCCGCAACCTCCGCTGGATTCGACCGCCGGGCGTATTGCTCCCGGCTGGCGCGTGGCCGGTGCACCCAGCGGCTGTCGCGTTTGTGATCCGGATGGTCCAGGTAGCTGTAATCGTTCAGCGTGCCAATTTCATCCCCCAGATAAATCAGCGGAACGCCGCCTGCGGTCATCACCAGACTGTAGATCAAGGCGATCCGCCGGATGGCCAGGTCAACCTCGGCCGGACCCTCTTCAGCGAGGGCTTTTTCCAGCCCGGCCAGTGAGGCACAGGTGCCGGAAATCCGGCAGTCCCTGGTGCGGGGGTTCTCCTGGAAGGGCAGCCCGCGGGCAAAACTGCCGGGGAAACGGCCGCGGTAGAATTCATTCAGAAACTGGCGGTGATCGTGCCCGTTGATGTTCAGCCGGGCGGCATCATCGTCGGCGAACGTCCAACCAATATCGTCATGGCAGCGGACGTAATTGACCCAGGCGGTCCCGGGCGGCAGCTTGAAGCGGCTGGCAAGGGCCTGCGCGAGCAGGTTGACGTTGCGGGTGGCCAGGGTGTTCCAGAGCAGGGCCATCAGCAGGGGGTTGTAGGAAAGCTGGCATTCCTGGGGGGAGATGTATTTGACCACATCGTCCGGGTGGACGATGGCCTCGGATTTGAACAGCACCGCAGGGGCCGCGATGCGGGTCAGGGCGTTAAACCCTTGCAGGATCAGGTGGGCTTCCGGCAGGTTCTCGCAGCCGGTCCCCAACTCTTTCCAAATGAAAGCCACCGCATCCAGGCGGAAGATTTCGATCCCCTGGTTGGCCAAAAACAGCAGCTCTGCAGCCATTTTGTTGAACACCATCGGATTGGCGTAATTGAGATCCCATTGATAAGAATGGAAAGTGGTCCAAATCCAGCTTTGCAACCCCTCGTCCCAGGTAAAGGCTCCGGGATGTTCATCCGGGAAGATGTCCCGCAGGTGCCGCCCGTAGGCATCGGGCACGGTCCGGTCCGGGAAGATGCCGTATATCTCCCGATACTCGGGATCCCCGGCCCGGGCGCGCTGCACCCACTCGTGTTCATTTGAGGTGTGGTTGATGATCAAATCCAGCACCAGGCTGATGCCCTGGGCGCGCAGTTCCTGGGCCAGACCGGCCAGTTCCGCCATGCTGCCCAGGGGGGCGTCAACCTCCCGGAAGCTGCTGACGGCGTAGCCGCCGTCGTTTTCCCCGGCCGGCATTTTAAACAGCGGCATCAGGTGCAAATAGGTCAGCCCCAGCTCCTTAAAGTAGGGGATCTGGTTGCGCAGTCCGGCCAGGTTACCCGCAAACAGGTCCACATAGCAGACCCCACCCACCATCTGGTTGCTCTGAAACCAATCCGGACGGGCTTCCCGCTCCTGATCC
>DAOQTN010000144.1:0-6508 GCA_035340555.1 Anaerolineaceae bacterium
GTGATATTCTTTATCCATGATTGGGGGCCCTGGCCCAGATGCGAAAAATCCTTATTCCGGCAATTGGAACCCGCAGTGACGTACAACCCTATCTGGCCCTTGGGTTGGGTTTGCAACGCGCCGGACATACCGTCACCATTGCCAGTCATCCAGGCATGGGAACCTGGATCAAAGGTCATGGATTGACCTTTGCCAGCATTGGGCCCAATATTCATCTGGGGAATGAAGCCGAACGTATTCGCTCCCGGGCAAAAAACAAGGTGCTGGGCTTTATCAGCTTGATGGAATTCACCGCCTCCATCGTTGAACGCTGCTCCAAGGACATTCTCAAATTATGTCCCGGATCCGATCTGATGGTCGTCACCCACAGCTTTGCCGGGCGGGCAGAATCAGACAAAGCGGGAATGCCCTTCATCAGCGTGACCATTCAACCGCAAATCATCCCGGTGGTCGAAAGCCACCAGACCGGGATCAACCGGGCCACCAGTGCAGTGATTGGGGCGGTAATGAATAACATGATGGTCGGCCCGTATAATCACATTCGCAAACAGCTCAATTTGCCCCCCATCAAGGGCAGCCTGGAAAACATGATGTCCAGCCGGCTCAACTTGGTGCCGGTCAGCCCATTGGTGGTCACACCGGATCCGCGTTGGGCACCCCAGCACCGCATGGTTGGATACTGGCTGCTGGGTGAACCCCCAGCCTGGAGCGCCCCGGTTGAAATTCGCACCTTTCTGGATGCTGGTGGCCCGCCAGTGGCCATCTGGCTGGGCGGCAGCCTGAGCGGCAAAGAAATTGTCGACCTGCTGAAATTGTTTGTTGAGGCCACCCGGTTTGCGGGTGTGCGCGCCATTATTATTGGCGGCCAGGAGGCGGCCCGGAAGGTTGATTTGCCACCCACGGTGATGGCCAGTGGCTGGATTCCTCCCTCATGGTTGTTGCCCAAATGCTGTGCCCTGGTACACTACGCCGGGTTTACCATCACCGGAGCAGGACTGCGGGCCGGCATTCCTGCCGTCAGCATACCACAAACCGTGGATCAGGATTTTTGGGCCCAACGCATCTATCAATTAAAATGTGGACCCAAGGCCATCCCTTATCCAGAATTGACGTCAGAACGCCTGGCACTGTCCCTGATCGACACTCTGCGGGACACCGGCATGCGCCAGCAGGCCCAAATGCTAGGGGAACAGATCCGCCTGGAAAGCAGTGTCCGTCTCACTGCCCAAATGATTGAACAAATCTTTTAAGCCCTCACCGGCCAGTTCCCGGAACGCAGCCCCTTGCACCGTGCTGGGTGACCTTCCGCTGTATGAATATTGGGCCTCACCGGCAGTTCCCGGAATGCCACCCATTGAACCCTGCTTGGCAACCTTCCGCTGTATGAGTACTGGGTCTCACCGGCCCGTTCCCGGAACGCCGCCAGTCGAACCCCAGAATATCCACCTGGCAAAACAACCGGACAACCATAGGTATCATCGCTTGGGCGGTCATTTGCCCACCGACGGCCCGTCCTTGACCCGGTCTGTGAAAACCGCTAGAATTCAGGTATCGGTTGTGTTTGTTGAGTGCAATCCCCGGCGATTGATCTTTACGTTCAAGGAGTGACTCCCATGCCCATCCATCCTGATATTCTTGCCGTCATCCAACGCGCCCTGGCGGAGGACATCGGAATCGGGGATGCCACCTCCAACAGCATCATTCCACCGGATGCATTCATGCAGGGCCGGATCATTGCCAAACAGGACGGCATCATTGCCGGGTTGGATGTGGCTCAGGCCGTCTTTGCCGCCCTCGATCCCCGGGTGGCGTTTAGCAGCCTGCTCGAAGAAGGCAGCCGGGTGACCAACCGTCAGGTTGTCAGTGAACTCGCCGGCCCGGCAGTCAGTCTGCTGACCGGCGAACGCACCGCGTTGAATTTTCTGGGGCGGATCTCGGGTATTGCCACCCTGACCCGCCAGTTCGTCGATGCGGTGGCCGGAACCCGGGCCGTCATCCTGGACACGCGCAAAACCGCACCGGGGCTGCGGATTCTGGATAAGCTGGCTGTGGCGCGCGGTGGCGGGCAGAATCACCGCATCGGGCTGTATGACCTGATTCTCATCAAAGACAATCACATTGATTTTGCCGGCAGTATCACCGCGGCTGTGCAGCGGGCGCGCACGGCCCAAACCGGATTGGCAATAGAGGTTGAGGCCCGCACCTTGGACCACGTCCAGGAAGCCCTGGATCTGGGCGTGGAGCGCATTCTGCTGGACAACATGTCGCTGGAGATGATGCGCCAGGCGGTGGCCCTTGCTGCCGGGCGGGCCAGACTGGAGGCCAGTGGCAATGTCACCCTGGAGAACGTCCGGGCCATCGCCGAGACCGGCGTGGATGATATCTCCAGCGGAGCGCTGACACATTCGGCCAAAGTTTTTGATGTCAGTCTGGATTTCATTCGATAAACCGGATTAATGCTCCAAATCAAGGCACTCACCCTGGTCCGGCCGCCGGCTGCAACCGGTTGGGCAGAAAAGTCCAGGATCCAGCTGCTGGATGGGCCACATCGGTGATTTCCCCGGAAAGGAACCATCCCCCGGCTGACCCCGGCTGAGGGGGGCAAACAATATCATCATTTGTGATGAGTTGTACCTCCATCAGATGGTTATTGAACCAAAATTTGAAAACAAGCGAAAGGAGAACGGCCTTGACTGAACCGCAGTTCTCACTCCGGACAGCCGGCCGACAAGATTGATGAATGCTGAAGCTCAAACCCTTTATGAGGAAATGAAAGTCCGGCTGGGTCAGTTTGTGCCGGATGTCGAACTGCGCTACAAGGCCGAGATTGCCGTTGAAATCAACGCCCTGAAATTGGCCCGCCATGCGGTCATTCTGGGTCACAATTACATGGAACCCGTGTTGTTCCACACCATCCCGGATTTCCGCGGTGACAGTCTGGATCTGAGTCGCCGGGCGGCTCAGACCGACAAGGAGATCATCGTCTTTTGTGGGGTCAAGTTCATGGCTGAAACCGCCAAAATCCTGAGCCCTGACAAAACCGTGCTGCTGCCGGCGGAACGAGCCGGCTGCTCACTGGCGGAATCCATCACGGCCGAGGATGTCCGGGCGCTGAAACGCCGCTTCCCCGGCGTGCCGGTGGTCACCTACGTCAACACCTACGCCGATGTCAAGGCTGAAAGCGACATTTGCTGCACTTCCGGCAATGCGGTGGCCGTAGTGCAGTCGCTCGCGAGCGACACGGTCATTTTTCTACCCGACCAGTATCTGGCAGGCAATGTGGCCCGCGAAACCGGCAAACACATCATCTTCCCCAGCCGGCTGCCCACCTCGCCCGCAGCCAAAACCCTGCTGGATGTCCAGATGATCGGCTGGACCGGCCGCTGCGAAGTGCATGAAAAATTTACCGTTGAAGACATCCGCACCATCCGCGCCCAGTTCCCGGATGTGGCAATTCTGGCCCACCCGGAATGTTCGCCGGAGGTTGTCGCTGAAGCGGATTATTCCGGTTCAACCAATGCCATGATCCGATATGTGCAGCAGAGCAAGGCCCCCCAGTACCTCATCCTGACAGAATGCGCAATGGGTGATAACATTGCTGCCGCCAACCCGGAAAAGAATCTGCTGCGGCTGTGCATGATCCGCTGCCCGCATATGAATATGATTACCATGGAAAATGTGCGCGATTCTCTGCTGCACAATCGCTGGGTCATTGAAGTTCCCGAGGAAATCCGGCTTAAGGCCTTCCGGGCGGTGGACCGCATGATCCGGATTGGATAGGCACAACCCCATCACGCCCACCCGGCGGGCCGGGTGAAGGCCGCGGGGCCTGATGCAGCTGTGTTGGAATAAATTTCAAAAAGGAGGTCGGCTGGCCCGATGGGACCTCCCGCTGCGGCGGGATGACGCCACCAGATATCATGAAAATAACCGATGTACTCATCATTGGGGGTGGGATTGCGGGGGCTTGTGCTGCGCTGCGGCTGGCACGCGATCCAGCCAGGCGTATTATTCTGATCACCCGGGAAACCGATCCCCACGAGTCCAACTCAAATTATGCACAGGGCGGCATTATTCATCGCGGCGAAGACGACAGTCCGGAGATGCTGGCCGCTGACATCGTCCGGGCCGGGGCGGGAGCCACAAATCCCGCTGCGGCTGCCATTCTGGCGGGTGAAGGTCCTGGATTACTGGAAGCTCTGCTTATCAGGACAGCCGGAGTGGCTTTTGACCGCAGCGAGAGCGGCAGCCTGGCCTACACCAAGGAAGCTGCTCATTCCTGCCGCCGGATATTGCACGTTGGCGACAGCACCGGGCGGTCCATCATGCAGGGGTTAATGACCGCCATCCAGAATTGTCCCAACATTGAACTGCTGAAACGCGCCACCGCTGTGGACCTGATCACCTACCCCCACCACTCCCGCAATCCCCTGGATACCTACAATCCGGTCACCTGTTACGGGGCCTACGTGTTTGACCAGAACGGCCGGGCCATTCACCGGACCCTGGCTGCCAAGACCATCCTGGCTACGGGGGGCATCGGACGCATTTACCGCAACACCACCAATCCCCCCGGTGCCCGGGGAGATGGCCTGGCCATGGCCCACCGGGCCGGAGCCCGGATCATCAACGCGGAATATGTGCAGTTTCATCCCACCGCGCTGGCCGTGCCGGGAGCCGAGGGATTTCTGATCAGCGAAGCGGTACGCGGTGAAGGCGGGGTGCTGCTGACGCCGGAAGGGGCGCCGTTCATGGAACGCTACTCGCCCGAGTGGCGCGACTTGGCGCCGCGTGACATTGTAGCCCGGGCTATCCATACCGAAATGGAGGCACACGGATACACGCATGTCCTGCTGGACATTGCCACGCGGATGTCTCCCACCGCCATTCAAGCCCGCTTCCCGACCATTTACGCCACCTGCCTGAAAGCCGGGATTGACATATCCCGCGAACCCATCCCGGTGGTCCCGGCGGCACATTACTTTTGCGGCGGCGTAGCGGCCGATTTGTGGGGGCAGACCGAGGTGCACAACCTGTTTGCCATCGGAGAAGTCAGCTGCAACGGGCTGCATGGAGGCAACCGCCTGGCAAGTGCCTCGCTGCTCGAAGGTGTGGTGTTCGGGGCCCGGGCGGCAGATCGGATTGCCGTGGAACTGGCTGCCGGTGCGTTTATTCCACAGCCGGAGGACATCCCCATCTGGGACGAGTCCGGATTGACCCAGGATTCAGACCCGGCATTGATTCAGGGAGACATGCAAACCATTCAAAACATCATGTGGCATTATGTCGGCCTGATCCGCTCCGGCGAACGGCTCGCGCGCGCCATCCGGGAACTGCGTCACCTGCAAATCGAGATTGAAACCTTTTACCGCAAAACGAAATTGAGCGATGGATTGATCGGACTGTGGAATGCCGTTGAGGCGGCCCTGATCATTGCCAAGGCAGCGCAACACAACCGCCAGAGCCGGGGGGGGCATTACCGGGTGGACAGTGTCACGGTCGGCGAACGACTGCTCTAAAGCGTCCCACCGGAACACTTTGGCTTGAATTCAACCAAAATTTAGCCATCCATCAGCCGCCCCAAGGTTTTGGGGCGGCTGGCGTTGTTGGCTGGATGTCCTGGATTATCCATGGTGGGCACTGCAGCCAGACGTGGTTCAAGACCCGGATCCGTTTGCCTATTATGACAGACATAATGAAACTTATACTTGTCAACTTGACTAGTTTACTTGACATTTTTATCCAACCGTGCTATGCTTATATCAAGGAATTAGCATATGCGCAAACCCACACTCAAAAACCGATTGAAAGTGGCCCGGGCGGAAAACAACCTCTCCCAAGAGGAGTTGGCAGACTTGGTGGGGGTCACCCGCCAAACCATCAGCTCCATTGAGACAGGTCAGTACTGCCCTTCAGCCCTGCTGGCTTTTCAGCTGGCCCAACAACTGGCCAAACCCATTGATCAATTGTTCTTTCTGGAAGGAGATGAATCATGAGCAATCCATCCGTCATCCGTGATGAGCGCACCGAAGTGGTTGAAAATGCCAGCTACCGACTGGCCTACCAGATCATGTCTTTCGGGGCCTTGATCATTGTCACCTACCGGGGCTTCCTGTTCCAACAAAGCAGTTGGGACCTGCTGGCGTTGGTGGTCCTGAGTGGGGCGGCTGCCACCATTTACCAGGGCAGCCAAAAAATCCTCACCCGGCGGTGGACCCGGGCCATCCTGCTCATCCTGGTGGTGTCGGCTATTTTGGCGGCTATTCTGGTGTGGCTCATCCGCTGACGACAGACCGCTGTCATCCCCACAGCCAGCAAGCCATCTCAACCTGACGATCCCGGTCGGGTCCAATCCGGCACAAAGCCGGCAAGATCCCCAAGCAATTTGTCCGGGCCCCCATCGTTGAATGCTTGGGGCAGTATCTGCAAGATAATATCTATCTATCTTTATCTATTCGAGTTTAGACAAACGTCAGTAACCTGACTTTAGGGTCAGGCTGAAACAGAA
>DAOQTN010000145.1:0-6502 GCA_035340555.1 Anaerolineaceae bacterium
GCGTCATTTGACTGGGGGGCGTCGTTTGACCGGGGGGCGTCATTTGACCGCCAGGATGCCGCCGACCACCTTGGTCATCACCAACCGGCCTTCAGCCTGCACGCGGCGTTCGGCAACCCGGGCGATTTTTTCCATGATGCGCTCAAAATCATCCTTGCCCTGGAAGAAGTCCGCCCACAATTTACGGTCCTCGGCCAGCGAGGCCCGGGTGTAGGCCACAAAAGGTTCCGCACTTGCAAAAGTTAGCGGATTTTCAAACAAATGAACCGCCACGCTCGAGAAGGTGGCCTTCACCGCATCCAGGATCCCGGTGCTGAAGCGGGAACTGCCTGGCATCGGCGGGATCGGTTTGCCGGTGGCTTCCCGGATGATGTCATAAAACAGCTGCTTGTTGGCCGGCATCGGGCCGGTGGTGAACAAGCGGCCGCCGGGTTTCAGGACCCGGTGCATCTCGCGGATGGTGAAGGGGATATCCTCGGCATAATAAATCGCAAAACAGCACGAGAGCAGGTCAAACTGGTTGTCCTCCAGAGCGAAGGGCTCGTTGAAGTTCAGTGGCATGAACTGGATCGGGGCATGGGCTTCCGCCGCCCGGTGGATGGCCTGCGCCAGCAGATCCGGATTCACGTCCCCACCCAGGATCCGGGCCTGGCCGGCGAGCCGGTGGTGATAGGACAGGCATTGCTTTCCTGCGCCACAGCCCACGTCGAGAATTTTCATCCCGGATTTGAGCTCCAGCAGATCAAGCATCCAGGCGTCAATATCCCGGCCGCCGTACTGGGCGTGAATATCAATCCGGGTCTGGAGATCATTGGTCGTTTCCTGATAATTGATTTTCATAAGAACCTCACTGGTCGTTTTTGATCATTTTTCTATTTTGCAAGTATACCAGAACGCTTTTCTAAAGTGCGACTTTTTTTACTGTTCTGGTGATTGGTAATGCTGGTGTCGGTAGATCCTGGTGGCAACAGAATTGGTGTCAGCAGCTCTGGTCGCGGCAAATGTTGGTGCCAGGAAATGTTGGTACCAGCAGATGTTGGTGTTGGCAGCTCCCGGTGTCAGCAAATCCGGGGCAGCATTTCGCCGGCCAACATGTCCAGGATCCGGTGCCCGCCAATGGTCGTGTGCAGCAGCACCCGCCGCACAGGCTCGGCCCGGACCTCGCCAATTTGTACGGCGTCCCGCCCATAGGGGTGGGCGCGCATGGCCTGCAGCGCCGCCCCGGCTGCGGCGGAGGGCACGATGACAATCAGCCGGCCCTCGTTGGCGATATAGAGCGGATCAAATCCCAACATCTCGCAGGCGGCGCGGACGGCCGGCTGGACGGGAATGCTTTTTTCCTCAATGGTGATGTTCACCTGACTCTGCAGGGCAATCTCGTTCAGGGTGGTGGCCAGACCACCCCGGGTGGGATCCCGCAGCACGTGGACCTGGGGGGCGGCTGCCAGCACCGCTTGAATCAGCCCGTTGAGCGGCGCAACATCCGAGAGCACCGCGGTTTCAAAGCCCAGTTCGCCACGGGCGGCCAGAACGGCAATGCCGTGATCCCCCAGATTGCCCGAAACCAGCACGGCGTCGCCCGGGCGGGCCAGTTCGCCACCGATGGCGCGCCCGGCCGGGATCCAACCGATGCCGGCGGTGTTGATGAACAGCCCATCGGCTGCGCCTTTCTCCACCACTTTGGTGTCACCGGCAATCACCTGGATGCCGGCCTCGGCAGCGGATCGCTGCATGCTCTCCAGCACCTGTGTCAGGGTGGCGATGGGCAGCCCTTCTTCGAGTATGAAGCCAGCGGTCAGGTAGAGCGGCACCGCCCCGGACATGCTCACATCATTGACCGTGCCGCAAACGGCCAGCCGGCCGATATCACCACCGGGAAAAAAAAGTGGTTTGACGATATGGGAATCGGTGGACACTGCCAGTCGGCCGCTCAGGTTGGCCGGTTCGGGCAGTCCGGCGCCGGCATAATCGTTGCCGCCGCCAGGCTGGTTGCTGCCCGCGAGGTGAGGCAGGAAGATGTTTTGAATCAGGTCGTGGGTCATCCGACCGCCGCTGCCGTGCCCCATGACGATCTTTTCGTCGTGGCGCAGCGGTACCGGGCAAAGCGGGCCTTCAAAATGGGGCAGTTGAGTCATGGCGTTCCTTCATCCGGGCGATGATAGCGAAAATAGGCGGCGCAGGCTCCCTCTGAGGAAACCATCGGGGCGCCCAATGGATTTTGCGGGGTGCACAATGTGCCAAAGGCGGGGCAGGCGGCGGGCTTCAGCAGTCCCTGCAGCACCAGCCCGGCCTGACAGAGTGGCGATTCCTGGGTTTGAATACCACCCACCTCAAACCGCTTTTCAGCGTCAAACGCCGAGAATTCCGGCCGCAGCCCCCAGCCGCTTGCCGGGATCAGGCCGATTCCACGCCAGTTCCGGTCGCAGGGTTCGAACACCTTTTGGATGATGGCCTGGGCCGCGCGGTTGCCCGCTTCGGTCACCAGGCGGGGATAGGCGTTCTGGACCTCACAGGTGCCGCGCTCAAGCTGGCGTACCGACATGAGAATGCCCTGCACCATGTCGAGGGGCTCAAATCCGGTGACCACAATGGGGATCTGATACTGATGGGCGATGGGGAGGTACTCCCAGTATCCCATCACGGTGCAAACGTGCCCCGCTGCCAGGAATGCCTGCACCCGGCGGTTGGGTGCGGACAGGATCGCATGCATGGCCGGCGGCACACAGACCTGGGACACCAGCACGGAATAGTTCGTCAATCCGAGCCCCTGGGCCTGCAGGACGCTGGCCGCGTTTGCGGGGGCGGTGGTTTCAAATCCGATGGCAAAAAAGACCACCTGTTTGTCCGGGTTCTGCTGTGCGATCCGGACGGCATCCAACGGGGAGTAAACCACCCGCACCTGGCCGCCGGCGGCTCGAATGGAGAACAGATCCCCCTGCGAACCGGGAACCCGCAGCATATCGCCAAACGAGCAGAAAATCACGTCGCTGCGCCGGGCGATGGCCAGGGCCCGGTCGATCAGTTCCAGGGAGGTTACACAGACCGGGCAGCCGGGCCCGTGCACGAGCTCCACCTCCGGCGGCAGCAGCTGGTCCAGGCCGGATTGCAGGATGGAATGGGTCTGGCCACCGCAAATTTCCATCAGCACCCAGGGACGGGTGACGGTGCGGCGAATCTCGGCGATCACGCGCTGCACCAGTGTTCCGTCGCGAAAATCATCGGTCAGCCGGGCGATGTCGCTCATTTAGCTTTTGTCTTCCGTGTTTTCCGGGTCAAGCTCGTCGTTGAGGTCGATGATCTCACGCAGTGTTTCCAGCGTGAGCTGCGCCTCCTCCTCGCTGATGCGGTTCAGGGCAAACCCGGCATGGACCAGGGTGTAATCCCCCACCTGCGCGTCCGGGATGGCACTCAGGCAGGCTTCGCGCAGCACGCCGCCGAAATCGATTTTACCCATCAGCAGGCCGCTTTGTTCATAAATCTCGGTAATTTTTCCAGGAACACCCAGGCACATGGTACAACCTCTCTTTACGTGTAAATATTTTGACAACGAGTCATTATTTTAACAATTTTCCGGCAAGGTACCTGTCCGTTTTCGGAGAGTCGTGCGGTGCAGACAGGGACCGGAGGGCCGGCGGGGCAAACGCAGGGCCCGGAGGGCCGGCGGGGCAAACGCAGGGCCCGGAGGACCAGTCGCCTCGGGTCCTCAGCCGGCTTCGGGGCCTCAGCCGGTGGTGGCGGCGATCATGGCCTGTCCCAGCGCCAGGCCGCCGTCATTGGTCGGGATCTGCCGGTGCAGCAGGACCGTAAAACCGGCCTCGTCCAGCTGCCGGTAGGTCCGTTCCAGCAAATAGCGATTCTGCCACACCCCGCCGCTGAATGCAACGGTTTTAATCCCGGTTTCCTGCCGCAGGACCTGGCAGCAGTCCACCAGGATGGCGGCGATGCTGTTGTGGAACCGGGCGGCCAGGACGGGGGGGGTGATTCCAGCATGCCAGTCGACCAGCAACCGGGCCCATAATGGGGCCGGATCCAGCAGGTCCCCTTCCACCCCAAAGGGATAAGCGGCCTGCTCCTCGGGATCCGCCAGGGCTTCCATCTGGATGGCCGCCTGGCCTTCATAGGTGGCCAGCTGGGCCACCCCGATTAACGCTGCCGCAGCGTCAAACAACCGGCCCATGCTGGAGGTCGGCCGGGAATTGAGGCCGCGTTCCAGCTGGCTGCGCAGTGCGGTGCGTTCTTCGGCGCATATCGCCTGCAGGGGGGGCAGCGCCGGCTCCCATTCAATGCCGGCAGCCCAGAGATGTGCCAGGGCCATGCGGGCTGGCTTCCTCACGGAGAGGTCCCCGCCCGGCAGGGGGACATATTTTAGATGACGGCGCCGTTCGTAGCCCTGATAGCCTCCGACCAGAATCTCGCCGCCCCAGATGGCGCCATCCGGCCCCAGCCCGGTGCCATCCAGGCTCAACCCGATCACCGCACCGGCCTCCGGTGCCCAGCCGTTGTCAGCCAGGCAGGCAGCCAGGTGGGCGTGATGATGCTGGACCTGGATTAGCGGCAGTTGTTCGGTCCGGGCGCGCTCAACTGCATAGCGGGTGGCCAGGTAGTCCGGATGCAGGTCACAGACAATACGCTCCGGCTTGATGCGGAACAGGCGCTCATAGTGGGTGATGCCTGCTTCAAACGAGGCCAGGGTTTCATAGTTTTCCAGGTCGCCGATATGATGGCTCAGAAATGCATAGCGCTCGCGGGTCAAACAGAAGGTGTTTTTCAGTTCGGCCCCGGTGGCCAGAATGGGTGGCAGGTCGACCGGCATGGGGATGGGGTCAGGGGCGTAGCCCCGGGCCCGGCGCAGCAGGTAGGGCCGGTTCAAAATGCTGCGCACGACTGAATCGTCGACCCGCATGTGGATGCCCCGGTTGTGCAGCAGGTAGGCGTCCGCCAGGGGGCGGAGCCGTTCACGGGCCTCGCCATCCTGGTAGGCGATGGGCTCCTCGCTGAGGTTGCCACTGGTCATTACCAGCGCGTCGGGATAGCCGGCACCGTTCTCCAATAGCAATAGATGGAGGGGTGTGTAGGCCAGCATGAATCCCAGGGTCGTCTGACCGGGTGCTGCGGCCGGAGCGATGGGAGAGTCGCTTTTGCGCTCCAGCAGGACAATCGGGCGCTGCCGGGACAGCAGCAGGTCGCGCTCAGGCTCGGAGACGCGGCAGTGGTGTTCAATCCCGGCCAGGTCAAAGGCCATCAGGGCAAACGGTTTGTCGCTGCGTTTCTTGCGCCGGCGCAACTCGGCCACCGCCTGGGGATTGGTGGCATCGCAGGCCAGGTGGAAGCCGCCCAGACCCTTGATGGCCAGAATTTTCCCCGCACACAGCATCTCCCTCCCAGCCTGAATGGCCGCCTCCGCCGCCGCGATTTTCTGACCACCCATTTCCAACCAGACTGCCGGCCCGCATCTAGGGCAGGCGATGGGCTGGGCGTGGAAACGCCGGTCACTGGGATCGTGGTACTGGGCGGCGCAGTCGGGGCAGAGCGGAAATCCAGCCATGGTGGTTTGTGGCCGGTCATAGGGAATGTCCTGGACGATGGTAAAGCGCGGTCCGCAGTTGGTGCAATTTATAAATGGATATCGGTAGCGCCGGTCGGTTGGGTCAAACAACTCACGCTGGCAATCCGGGCAGATCGTCATATCCGGCGAAACGGGCAGGAAATCCCCCGGGTGGGGTTGACTGGCCAGAATCAGGAAATCCACCGCCCCGTTGGGGGGGCTGGGTTCAGTCTCGAAGCGGTCGATGCGGGCCAGGGGCGGCGGCGCAGTGCGCAGGGTATCAGCAAATTTCTGAACCGACTCCGGTGGGCCGTTGATCTCAATTTCAACCCCGCGAGAGGTGTTGCGCACCCAACCGGTCAGGTTGTACCTCCCGGCCAGGCTGTAGACAAACGGACGGAAGCCAACCCCCTGAACGATTCCGCCAACGTAAATCCGCAGTCCGACAATTTCCTCGCTCATTGCCCCCGCTTCTGCCGCACCTGCTGACGCACCCAGTCGGTCCAGAGCATTACACCGTCACCGGTTTTACAGGACAGCGGGAAGGTCACCAGGCCCGGGTTTAGCATTTCCACTCCCTGCCGGAAGTAATCCATGTTGAAGGTCACATACGGCAACAGGTCGGTTTTGGTCACGACCAGCACCTGCACGCCACGGTAGATGTTGGGGTATTTGTAGGGTTTGTCGTCGCCTTCAGGCACACTGGCAATCAATACATTCGCGTGCGACCCCAGCTGGAAGGCCGCGGGGCAGATCAGATTGCCGACATTTTCAATGATGATCAGATCCAGTTCCGGCAGGGGCAGACTGTTCAAGCCCTGTTCAATCATGGTGGCATCCAGATGGCAGTCGCCGCCGGTGTTGATCTGCACCGCCGGCATGCCGGCGGCCAGCACCTTGTCGGCATCAATCGTGACCGGGGCGGTGTCACCCTCAATGACCCCGATCCGGATCTCC
>DAOQTN010000146.1:0-6501 GCA_035340555.1 Anaerolineaceae bacterium
TCAAGTGCGGTACGGACGCATTGTTCAGCATCATCTTCACGGGCGGCATGCACCCCCCAGATTCCCATCACGGCATCGCCCATATGTTTGTCTATATGGCCGCCGCGTTGAAGAATCAGGTTGTCGAGTCGTTCCCAGAGGGTGTTCATCAAATCATGGACCTCTTCGGCATCCAGAGTTTCCGAAAGCGCTGTAAAACCTGATACGTCTGCAAACAGGATGGTCACCTGCTTGCGCTGTGCCATGGGGGTGTCACCTGCCTTGAGTTCGGCCAGTTTTTGGCGCAGGCCCATCAGGGCGGCATCAACCGCCGCATCACCGAGCAGAGAACGTTGAGATTCAAGGGTGGCTATGGCTTGTTGGATTTGTTCAATTTCAAGCACATCTGACTCCAATGGGGAGGGCTTGGGAGTACCAAGAGACCTTGGCAATGGCTGGCAGCTTTTTCTCCGGGTTGCTTAAGGTCAAGTCTGGCTGCAAAAGGGATTCGACCAGCGTTTTATGGTTAATCGCCACGCGCTAAGTCATATGGGACTTCAATGTCCTTGGCGGCAGTTTGATGAAAACAGCTTTGGCTTGCTTCAATGTGGGCCGGCGGTGGCTGCTGGGTCCGGGAGAGGTGAATTTAGACTCGGGCAATCAACTTTCTATCAACAAGTGTATTACAATCGTGGTATGCTTTCAAGCCTTGCTGCTTTTCTGCTTTTCTTTTTGACTTTCCCCGTTACAAAAATTGAATATTTTCTCGTGATTCTTTCCGGATAAATCGCTGGTCCGCCCCATCTTCTCCTTTGGGGCCTGGCGCGATTTTCACCGCAACATTGGTTTGTAACACATCCAATACGTACATTCCTTTCAAGCACTTGTCCCGATCCGGGTGAATTGTTACATAAAAATCAGCTGTCAGTAAATTGGATGTCTGCCTACCGGCGGTTTGGTAAATAGTTGTCAAATCGGGATTGTCTTTCAAACCCTTCTTTTGTATAATCAAACCATGAACAGGTGGCCCCGTATTTTCACCCTGGCATTGTTGCTTCTGTGTGTGCTGGCATTGCCGATTGCATCCGATGTAACCGCTGCCCAACAGATTTATGAAGAATTTTTTGAAGAGACCGGTTATTGGGTGCGCGGGCCCATGTTGACGCAGTATTACAGCTCACCGGCTCCGAATTTTTTTTATGGTTTCCCCATCACCCGTCAGTATACCGATCCTCAGAGTGGTTCTCAAGTCCAATTCTTTCAGCGTGCCCGTTTTGAAATGCGGCAGACGGCTGCCGGACCGGTGGTGACAGTCTCCCCTCTGGGTGAATGGCTGCATGATAGAACAGCTGATTTGGCTGAATTCCCCCGCAGCGCTGCATCCTGCCGAATAATTGGCGCTTATCCGGTTTGTTATGCTTTCCTTCAGTTTTATGACAGCAACCAGGGAAGTGAAACCTTGGGGATCCCTGTTTCGGACGCCGAAATTCGGGATGGCCGCATGGTTCAGTATTTCGAATATGCGCGGTTGGAGTGGCAACCCGATAATCCGGCTGGCTTGCACGTTGTGCTTACAGATGTTGGACGGATTTATTTTGATCTGTGGGTGAAAAACAATGAAGTCACCCAGCCTGAATCAACCGGTAATATCCCCATTTCCAATCTGCGTCCGCAGGTGTTTGCCTTTTCCCAACACGCATTGATTCAGGCGAACACTGTTCAGAAAATATATGTCATTGTCCAGGATCAATTTTTGCAACCACTTCCAAATGCCCTGGTCACGGTCACAATATATATACCTGGACAGCCTGCGCAGACGCTGCCGGTGATAAACACCAATCGCAGCGGTTTTGCTGTGGTTGATTATGCTGTTGGCGACCTACCAGAAAACGAGCTGATCCAGGTCCGCGTGATGGTTTTAGTGGGGGGAAAGCAAATTGAAACACAGACCTGGTTCCGCATCTGGTGGTAGGGCGTCATGTCTTTTGTTCATCTCCATCTCCATACCCAGTACTCGCTGTTGGACGGCTTTACTAATATTAAGAAGCTGATGTCGCGGGTAAAAGAATTAGGCATGCCAGCCGTGGCAATTACCGACCACGGCACCATGTTTGGTGTGATCGAGTTTTTCAACGCAGCCCGGGAAGCAAACGTAAAACCGATCATTGGTTTGGAAGCCTACCTGGCTCCCCGCCGCATGACGGATCGCGATGTCCGGTTGGATAAACAGGCATATCACCTGCTGCTGCTGGCGCAAAACATGACCGGCTACCGTAATTTGCTAAAAATTGCCAGCGCCGCCCAGTTGGAAGGCTTTTATTACCATCCTCGCATCGACCATGAATTTCTGGCGGCTCACGCTGAAGGTCTGATCTGCACCACCGGCTGCATGGCGGCCGAGGTGCCACGTATCATCATGGATCGGGGGGCTGACGCCGCCCGTTCTCGGCTGGATTGGTATTATGAAGTCTTTGGCCGCGACCGCTTTTTCTTTGAGCTTCAGCAACACCCCATCCCGGAACTGGGTATTATCAACAAAACGCTGCTGGAATTGGGCAAAGGCTATGGGGCGCACTATGTGGCCACCAATGATGCCCATTATATCAACCGTGAAGATGCCCGCCTGCAGGACATCATGCTTGCCATCCAGACAGGGGCGTTGCTCACGGATCCCAACCGGATGCGGATGACTGATGACAGCTACTACCTGCGCACCCCCGACGAGATGAAGGAACTGTTTGCGGAGGTGCCTGAGGCCATCAGCAACACCCTGCTGATTGCCGACCAGTGTGATGTGGATCTTTCCTCCAAAGAATATCATCTGCCGATCTTTCCCGTGCCCGAAGGTCATACTGCCCAGACTTACCTGCGGCAGCTTTGTGATGAGGGCCTGCGCCGCCGCTATGGCGTCCGCGCCAACACCCCGGAAGTACTGCAGCGATTGGAATATGAATTGGGCATCATTCATCAGATGGGGTTCGATGCCTACTTCTTGATTGTGTGGGATCTGTGCCGGCATGCCCGTTCGGAAGGTATCTGGTACAATGCCCGCGGCTCTGCGGCTGGCTCGCAGGTGGCTTATGTGCTGGATATTACCCTGGTGGAGCCGCTGGAACATGGCCTGATTTTTGAGCGTTTTCTTAACCCGGGGCGTATTTCCATGCCCGATATTGATTTGGACTTTCAAGATGACCGCCGCGGCGAGATGATGCACTACTGTGCCATCAAATATGGCGAAGACCATGTTGGGCAAATCATCACCTTTGGCACGCTGGGTGGGCGCGCGGCTGTGCGCGATGTGGGCCGGGTGATGGATATCCCTCTCGCCGAAGTGGACCGCATTAGCAAACTGATTCCCAACGTGCCAAGCAAGGCCATCCCGATTCCTGAGGCGGTGGCCACCATTCCTGAACTTAAGGAAATTTACGACTCAGCCGATTACCTGCGCAACCTGATTGATACCGCAGCATTAATGGAAGGGGTGGTGCGCAATGCTGGCACCCATGCCGCGGGCGTGGTCATTACCGATCGCCCGATGGTGGACTATGTGCCCTTGCACCGCGCGACCAGCGGCTCGGAAGATAGCCCCATCAAAACAGTGGTACAGTTTGAA
Source organism: Anaerolineaceae bacterium (assembly GCA_035340555.1). Classification (GTDB taxonomy): domain Bacteria; phylum Chloroflexota; class Anaerolineae; order Anaerolineales; family Anaerolineaceae; genus JAGOFZ01. The sequence goes on from DAOQTN010000146.1 coordinate 3,593, forward strand.
ATGTCCATTCTTGACTCGTTGGGCCTGCTCAAGGTGGACTTTTTGGGACTATCATCGTTGACGGTGATGCAGCGAGCCTGTGCGCTGATTGAGCAGCGCCATGGCAAGCATTATGATCTGGCCAATATTCCACTGGACGACCCCACGGCCTACGAGCTGATGGGCCTGGGGCAAACAGCCGGTGTCTTCCAGTTGGAAGGTTCGGGGATGACCCGCTTCCTGATGCAGATGCACCCCGAGAACCTGGCGAACGTGATTGCCATGGTAGCGCTTTTCCGTCCGGGACCAATGGAATTTATCCCTGCTTACATTCGACGCATGCACGGCGAAGAGCGGGTGGAATATCTGGACCCCGCCCTGGAGCCGATTTTTGGTGAGACCTATGGCATTGCCATCTATCAGGAGCAACTCATGCGCGCCTCGGTGGACCTGGCGGGCTACACCTTGCCTGAATCGGATGACCTGCGCAAAGCGATTTCTAAAAAACAGAAAGATAAGCTGCTCAAACACCGCGAGAAATTTATCAAAGGTGCCTCTGAGCGAGGCATGCCGGCCGAAACTGCGGCCCAGATTTTTGACCAGTGGGAAGAGTTTGCGCGCTATGGTTTTAATAAGTGCCTGCCAGCCAGTGCCGAGATCATCGATGCCGACACGGGGCAGGTCGTCACACTGGGCGATCTGGTAACTGGGCATGCCACGCCCACCCATACATTGAGCTGCAACTTGGAGACCCTGTGCTTGGAGCCCGGCCGTATTGTGCATCTACTGGAAAACGGTGTCAAGCCCATCTTCCGGCTGCGAACTGCCAGTGGTCGGATCCTGGAAGCCACCGGCAACCATCCCTGTTATACACTTGACGGCTGGCGCCGCTTGGATGAATTGATCCCGGGCATGGCCATTGCCGCACCCCGTCGCCTGCCTGTAAGTGGCACGGTTGATCGCCACGACCGCACTGTGATTGCCTTGGGGAATTTATTGTCAGAGGGCCACCTTTGCCAGCCGACTCCGCCTGGTTTCCACGACCGGGGCCGCACCCGGGTGGATGATGTTGTGTGCTCAAAGGGTACCTTTCAAAAGTCGCGTGGCATACCAGCTTTGCATAAAAACGCCTGGTCAGTCCGGGCTTGCCATAAAAGCCCCCACCTGCCCCAAGGTTGCTTCACCCTGGAGCGTCCGTCAGGTCTGACGGGGCATCACGCCCACCTCAGGAGCATCCCTCCGGTGGTTTTCTGTCTGCCCACGCGGCAGATTGGCCTGTTCATCAGCCGCATGTGGGAAGACAATGGTCATCTGGACCTGCCCGGGCGCATTCTGAGCTATACCACTTCCTCTCACCGCCTGGCCCGGCAGATGCAGCACCTGCTGCTGCGACTGGGCATTCTCAGCAATATCCAGCGGAGGCCCCCCCCTGATAAAGCGGGGCAGACGGCCTGGATAGTTTGCATCAGCGGTAACGACAACCTGGTGGCTTTCCAGGCTCAAATTGGGAAGCAGATGACCTTGCCGGAGCATCGCTCGGCTCTGCAACACCTGATCACGTCGCCACCTGTCAGGGGCGGTCCCGGGAATGGGCTTCCATTAGCGTTTCAAGGGCTGGCGCGGACAGCCAGGGCGCGCACCGGACTCCTGCGGACAAAGTTATCAGCCGATACCCGCGGGGCGCAACTGGTGGATGGTTTTGACGCCTCTGCTCTGCGGCAGAACGCCAACAACGACATCACTTGGGATGTGGTGGTTTCCATTGAGCCGATTGGCGAACAGCCCACCTTTGATCTGGAAATCGAGGGCCATCACAACTTCATCGCCAATAATATTCTGGTGCATAACAGCCACGCCGCAGACTATGGCGTGATAGCCGTGCAAACGGCCTACCTCAAGGCGCACTACCCTGAAGAATATATGACCGCCCTGATCTCTGCATCCAAGAGCGATTCAGAAAAGGTGGCATTTTATGTGGCGGATTGCCGTTCTTTGGGCTTGGAAGTATTGCCACCAGACATTAATCATAGTTGTTGGGACTTCACCATCGAAGATCAGCCTGAACGTCGCCCGGCCATTCGGTTTGGGATGGGTGCTGTTAAAAATGTAGGGCAGGCCCCGGTGGATCTAATCTTGCAAGCGCGCTCCGCTGGACCATTCCGGGACTTAAATGATTTTGCTCATCGCGTGGACCTGCGTCAGGTGGGCAAGCGGTCACTGGAGTGCCTGGTACGCGTGGGGGCGCTGGATAAACTTGGCCCCCGGCGAGCGCTGCTGGATTCATTGGATCGGATTATTTCAGTTTCCTCCAGCCATTTCCGGGCGCTGCAAAGTGGTCAACTCAGCTTTTTTGGCACCATTGCTGGAGTTGAAGAGCAAATTGCCCTGACCGCGGCTGGTCAGGTTGACACGCGAGAACAGCTTGAGTGGGAGAAGGAACTGCTTGGCCTGTATGTATCCGACCATCCCCTTTCGCCCTATATGGCTGCCATTCGCCGGCGTGTAACCCATACCGCTGGCACGCTTGCCGAGGCCCGCCATAAAGAAGTGGTAACCGTGGCAGGCATGGTCACGCGGCTGCGCCCACACCAGACAAAAGCTGGCAAGCCGATGGGGTTTGCCACCATTGCAGATCTGGAAGGAAGCATTGAATTGATCCTCTTCCCCCGTACTTGGACGGAATTCGGCAGGCACGTCCGCCCGGATGCCGTCATAACGGTGCAGGGCTCGGTGGACGCTGAAGGTGGTGATCCCAAAGTGTTGGTGGACCGCTTGGAGGTATTGGATCTGGAGACATTGCCCCCGGACGCAACAACCCCTCCAGATGATGTTCCTTGGGATGAAGATGGACCTCCCCCGCCTCCGGATCCGGACGATTGGCATTTACAGCCGCCTCCGGCAGTTGAACCCCCCTGGCTGTCCCCCCAGCC
>DAOQTN010000147.1:0-6486 GCA_035340555.1 Anaerolineaceae bacterium
CGTGCAGGGTGACAGTGGCAAACTGGATGCCCAAGGTCTGCAATCGGTCCAGCAGGGCGGGCGTGAAGTGCAGCCCGGCCGTGGGGGCCGCGGCCGAACCGGGCTGGCGCGCATAAACCGTCTGGTAACGTTCCGGATCCGTCAGGCGCTCATGAATGTAGGGCGGCAGGGGCATCTGGCCGATCTGCGGCAGGTGGGGTTCGATGGGTTCGCTGAAGCGGACCAGGCGCCGGGATCCCGCCAGGGACTGAATCACCTCCGCCGCCGGACCGCCCTCAATTTGCAGTTTCCGGCCGGGCAGCAGTCGTTTGCCGCCAACCAGGGCCTCCCAGGTCAGCAGATCAATCCGCCGGATGAGCAGCAGTTCCACCCGGCCGCCGGTATCCTTATGGGCAAAGATCCGGGCCGGGATCACCCGGGTCTGATTGACCACGAGAATATCCCCGGGTTGCAGATACCGGTCAATCTCCGAGAAAACCGTGTGCTCAAGCACCCCGCCATGCCGGGGCAGCACCAACAGCCGGGAGGAATCGCGGGGTTCCACCGGCGTCTGGGCAATCCGCTCGACGGGCAGATGGTAATCGAAGTCGGCAGTCCGCACCTAGATCAACCTCGGCTGATTGGCAGGATCGGCAGGCTGGGGCAGTCCCAGATGTTCATAGGCGGAACGGGTGGCCACCCGCCCCTGTGGGGTCCGGTCCAGGAAGCCCAGCTGCAGCAGATAGGGCTCAACCACGTCCATGATGGTGTCGGGTTCTTCGCCGAGGGAGGCGGAAATGGTATTCAACCCCACCGGACCACCGTTGTATTTTTCAATGATGGTCCGCAGCACCCGCCGGTCAACATCATCCAGCCCCAGTGGATCCACGTTGAGGAGATTGAGTGCCTCCACGGCAACCGGTTGGGTGATGATGCCATTGGCACGCACCTGGCTGTAATCCCGCACCCGCCGCAACAGCCGCAGGGCCACCCGCGGGGTTCCCCGGGCCCGGCGCGCCACCTCGGCAATCCCATCCGGCTCGGCACTCACCCCCAGCATGGCCGCGGCCCGGGCGATGATCTGCTGCATGGCGGCCAGATCGTAATAATCCAGGCGGTAAACGGCGCCGAAACGCGCCCGCAACGGGGCACTGACCAGGGCCAGCCGGGTGGTGGCGCCAATCACGGTAAAGCGCGGCAGCTTCAGGCGGATGGAGCGGGCCGAAGGGCCCTTGCCGATGATGATGTCCAGGGCGTAATCTTCCATGGCCGGGTAAAGCACTTCCTCAATCGCCCGCCCCAGGCGGTGAATTTCATCTATAAACAGAATATCCCCGGCCCGCAGGTTGGTCAAAATCGCAGCCAGGTCACCGGCCCGCTCAACCGCCGGGCCGGAGGTGATTTTGATATTCACCCCCATCTCGTTGGCCAGCAGGTAGGCCAGAGTGGTTTTCCCCAACCCCGGGGGACCGTAAAAGAGCACATGATCCAACGGTTCGCCGCGATGCCGGGCGGCGGCGATTAAAATCGCCAGGTTTTCCTTGACCTGGGACTGGCCAATCAGATCATTCAGCTGGCGTGGGCGCAGGGCCTGGTCAATGCGGTCATCCGGACGCGGTTCCGGGTCAATGAGGCGTTGGTTGGCATCTGTCATACCCTGAATTATACCGCCTCTTGATGCTGTGGGATATAATAATGAGGATCCCAAAGTGAATTCCGGAGGCAACATGGCCAATTTATATGTTTCCACCCATCCCCTGGTCGCCCACAAACTGACCCGGCTGCGCGATGTGAAGACGGAGCCCAAGAAATTTCGTGAGCTGGTGCGGGAGATTGCCAACCTGCTGGCCTATGAGGCCACCGCTGATCTGGCAGTAACCCCTGTCACCGTGCAAACCCCGCTGGCTCTGGCCAACGGCTACGAACTGCAGCAGAAAATTGGCCTGGTGCCCATCCTGCGGGCCGGGCTGGGCATGGTTGAAGGGGTCTGGGACATGATGCCTTCCGCCGAGGTCTGGCATATCGGGTTGTACCGCGATGAACGCACCCTCAAACCGGTTGAATACTACAACAAACTGCCCACCGAACCGACCGTATCCGTCTGCCTGATATTGGATCCCATGCTGGCCACCGGTGGGTCGGCGGTGGCGACGGTGGACGTTCTCAAGCGCTGGGGGGCCAAGAAAATCAAGTTTGTCGGGCTGATCGGCGCCCCGGAAGGGGTGGCCCGGCTGCAGCAGGCCCATCCGGATGTGCCGATTCACCTGGCGGCGGTCGATGAGCGGCTGAATGAACACGGCTACATCCTGCCCGGCCTGGGCGATGCCGGGGACCGGCAGTTTGGCACGGCATAAAAAAAGGGACCGGGCGATATGATTGCCCGGTCCGCTTATTAGCAGAATACCAGCTCCGGCCTCAGCCGTAAAGCCGACTAGTCGGCGCCGCGCTTGCCCAGTTGATGATCCAGCTGGTACAATCCACCCGCGGAATCCCCGATCTTGGTGAGGATGTCCACGATCTGGGAGGCATTGGCTTCCTCTTCAACCTGTTCATTGACGAACCACTGCAGGAAAATCTGGGCCGCCACGTCATTTTGGGCCACAGCTTCCGCATAGATGGCCAGGATCAGGCTGGTGACCTTTTTCTCATGGGCCAGGGTCTGTTTGAAGACATCCAGGGGGGATGAAAATTCGACTTCCGGCTGCGGGATGGGCTGCAGCGCCACCTTGTTGCCCCGCTCCAGGATGTAGTCCATGAACTTCAGGCCGTGTTGCTGTTCCTCGCCAAACTGAACACGCATCCAGCTGGCAAAGCCGGGCAGATTTTCATGTTCAAAATAGGCGGCCATGGAAAGGTAGAGATAGGCGGAGGCCATCTCGTGAGTGATCTGGGCATTCATTTTGTCATATACGGGTTTGCTTAACATGAGGTTCTCCTTTAATTTGTGGTTGATTGGATTGGTGTTGATGAGATTGAAGTGTCCACGCCATTATTATACGCCTTAAGCCGGGGGCGGACACGATCTTCCTTTTTCCGGGTCACCCCGGTGCGCGGCACTGCGGGCAGATGCCAAAAAAATCCACCCGATGGCTGATGACCTGATACCCATATTTTTGGCCAATTTCCTGGGGCAGTTCATCAAAATGGGTCAGATCCGGATCCAGGATGCTGCCGCAGTGCACGCAGATTAGATGGGGATGCGGCAAAGGATTCCGGCCATCATAGCGGTTGGACCGCCCCCCCAGGCTCAACTCCAGGAGCTCCCCCTCCTCCTTGAGGAGGGTCACGGTCTTGTAAACGGTTGCCAGACTGGTGGTCGGAAAGTCCGCGTGCACCTGGGCGTAGATCTGCTCCACGGTCGGATGAGTGGTCGCGTCTGCCAAAATTTTGAGAATAGCCAGCCGCTGCGGGGTCAGGCGGTAGCCATGGCTTCTCAGTTTTTCCATCAGAATGGGCAGACGGGTCTCGATCACAGGTTCATCCTTATTGAAAATCATTATTATTTGATAATTATTATCTATATTATACAGATTCTGACCAAAAAGTCAAGAGAATTTTGGATAATTCCGCCCACTGAGCTGGAAGCATATGGTCATTCCCCCCAGGTCGCCGCCTGAACGCTCCAGCAGCCCCCGGCCGCCCTCGGCCACACCGCCAAAACCGGACACCTTTACCGCACCCTGCCGCAGGCTGGTTTTGAGATAGAATCAGGAAATAAACCTGCCAGAAAGGAGTGCGCGGCCCGCCTGATGCGGTCCTGCCCGGGATCCGGCCAGGAGGTGCCGTGCCAGATTCAAATGAACATACAACTGTATCAAGTGGATGCCTTCACCAACACCGCGTTTGCCGGAAATCCGGCCGCGGTCTGCCTCCTGCCCGAACCAGCCGATGGGGGCTGGATGCAGCAAGTGGCGGCGGAGATGAACCTGTCCGAAACGGCCTTTCTGCTGCCGCAGGATCAAGGCTTCTTGCTGCGCTGGTTTACACCGGCAGTTGAAGTGGACCTGTGCGGCCATGCCACGCTCGCCAGCGCACATGTGCTCTGGGAAACCGGCCGGTTACCCCATCCCGCGGTCGCCCGGTTTTACACCCGCAGCGGGCCATTAACCGCCGCCTGGGAGGATGGTTTTATCAAATTGGATTTTCCCGCCCTGGCCTGGGAAGCTGCTGAAATTTCTCCGGAACTGTGCGCCGCCCTGGGTGTGTCGCCCCGGTATGTGGGCCGGTTTGGCGGCCGCTACCTGATCGAGGTGGAGAGCGAGGCCCATGTGCGCGCCCTGAAGCCGGACTTTTCCGCGCTGCGTCGACTGCCTGGCCGGGGCATTGCCGTGACAAGCCGGGCCGCTGATCCCGGCTTTGATTTTGTTTCCCGCTATTTCGCGCCCTGGGTGGGCGTCAACGAAGACCCGGTGACTGGATCCGCCCACTGCTGCCTGGGACCGTTCTGGGGGGAGCGATTGGGAAAGCAGAAACTCACCGCCTGCCAGGTCTCGGCCCGCGGTGGAGAGCTTCGAGTGGTCCTGGAGGGTGAGCGGGTGCAGCTGGGCGGCCAGGCCGTGACCGTGCTGAGCGGCCAGCTCCACACCCCGCCGCCGACCCATGTTTGAATGACCGCCGCACTTGCGACTGGCTGCGCCAGGGTTGCCTGCCTACCCCCCAATCTGGCGCATGCAGCGGCCCGCCGGGGAATGATTGAGTCCCAATTCATGGCCCGCGGGTTTTTGTTCCACCGCCTGCAGGATCAGTGGCAGCACCGGTTCCCCCTGGCGCAGCGCCGGGAGCAGCGGAATCTCCCGATCCGAAAGCAGGCAGGGGCGTAAATTGCCATCCGCGGTCAGCCGCAACCGGTTGCACTCCTGACAAAACGGTTCGCTTAACGGCGAAATGAAGCCCAAACGGCCCGGAGCACCGGGAATGCGGTACTGGTGGGCCGGACCCCGGCCGACATCCGTAAGAATGGGTTCCAAATTCAACGGCGCCAGTTGCGCCAGAATTTCGGCGATCGGGAAATAGGCCGCGTGGGGTGCGGGAAAGCCGTCGCCCCAGGCCGCCTGGTTCTGGATCGGCATGAGTTCAATAAACCGCACATGCCAGTCATGGTCGCGGGTCAGCCGGGCCATGTCCAGGATTTCATCCGTGTTGACACCCCGCATGGCCACCATGTTCAGCTTGATCGGCTTCAAGCCCGCCTCATCCGCCGCAGCCAGCCCCTGCCAGACCTGGGCCAGATCCGCCCCGCGGGTGATCCGGGCAAACCGGTCCGGCCGCAGAGTGTCCAGACTGACATTGACCCGCCGCAATCCGGCCTGGGCCAGTTCCTGGGCATATTTGCCCAGCAGCAGGCCGTTGGTGGTCAGACTGATATCCTCAATACCCGGGATGGCGGCAATCTGGCGCACCAGTTCCGCCAGATCAAGCCGGACCAGCGGCTCGCCCCCGGTCAGCCGCACTTCCCGGATTCCCTGCGAGGCGGCGGCTTGCACCACCGCAGTAATTTCCTCATAACGCAGCATGGCTGCGTGTGACTGAAGCGGGATGCCCTCGGGCGGCATGCAGTAGACACAGCGCATATTGCAGCGGTCTGTGACCGAGATTCGGAGATAGGTGATTTGTCGTCCGTAACCATCCTGCAGCATCGGGCACCTCTCAGGTCATTGTACACATTCGGATAAAATTTGTCAATTTATACCCATTCCGGGCTGCATCTGCCCCAGGCTGGATCTGCCCCAGGCTGGATCCGCCCCAGGCTGGATCCGCCCCAGGCTGGGATCCGCCCCAGGCTGGGATTCGTCCAGGTTGGGATTCGTCCCAGGCTAGGCCCGTCCCGGGCGAACCTGGAGGCCGGTAATCCGGCTGAGCAAAGCCCGCACGCCCCAGGCTGGCAGCAGCAGCGCCAGATGAACCACCAGGCTGATGCCGAACACCACCGCAGTGGCCCGCAGCCCCTGATTCAAGGGGCCGGAGAAATGAGCCAGCAACCAGGGTCCGGCTCCGGCCAGAACCGCCAGCAGCAGCAGGAGCAAAAGTGTGGCCAGCACCGGCAGCCAGGCCCGGCGGTCGGAGGCTGAAGGGAGCATGGTGCTGCTGATGGCCAGCAGCAGATAGAACCACAACCAGAAGTCGGCCCGTTCAGGCAGTGCAGCCAGGCCCTGCCAGAAGACGGGCCAGTCCTGGCTGCCCAAAGCTGCCGCAACCGGGCCCAGGCCCAAGCGGGACAGGCCCAACCAGGCAGTGAGCAGCCCGCCGGTGATCAACGGGGCCAGACCGATCAGGGCATCCCGGAAAAAATCCGTCGCCGCCGTCTCAATGAATCCCAATTGGAGCCGCCCATTGGGCAGCCGCTGCGGGGTCAGGGAAAACCGGCCGGTGCGCACGCCCAGAATGCGGGCGGTCAGGTAATGGCTCAGTTCATGCAGCAGCGTTCCCGGAAAAAACAGCATGGCAAACAAACCCTCGGAGAGGGTGGGACGACGGGTGAGCAGGAGAAAGATGGCCTGCAGTTCAAAA
>DAOQTN010000148.1:0-6481 GCA_035340555.1 Anaerolineaceae bacterium
GATTGGCAAGCATGTCGGCTGGATGAAACGGATGGCGCTCCACCCGGGCCTGACGGCCAATCCGTTGCTCCAGTTGGGCAATCAACGCATTGATCGTGATCACCTCATGGCCGCCCAGGTTAATGATGTCATATCCCACCGGTTTCAGGGCGAGGATCGTCCCCCGGGCAATATCGTCCACATAGGTAAACCCACGCGACTGGTTCCCATCACCGTTTAAATGCACGGTCCGGCCTTCAGCGATCCATTGGGCAAACCGAAACATCACCATGTCGGGGCGTCCGGCCGGACCATACACAGTAAAGTATCGCACAACGGTCACATCCAGGCCGTAAAGATGGTGATAGCTATGAGCCAGCACCTCCGCTGCCTTCTTGCTGGCAGCATAGGGCTGCAGGGGATGGCTGCTGTCTGCATCCTCCGGCGTCGGCAGGGGAGCTTCTGCGCCATAAATGCTCGAGGTGGAAGCCTGGACAAATTTGGGTGTCTCGTACTGGCGGCAAAGATCCAGTAAATTCAACGCCCCCATGGCATTGGTTTCCATGTAAGACCAGGGATTTTCAACTGAATAACGCACCCCGGCCCGGGCAGCCAGATTGATCACCGCGTCAAACGGCCCATCCTGGGCAAACAATTCCTGCAACGGGTCCCGCTGGCAAATATCGACGTGACGATAGAAAAATCCTGACAGCTGTTGCAGCCGTTCAAGGCGGTAATGTTTCAAACGGACATCATAGGCATCATTGAGGTTATCGACCCCAACCACCTGATGGCCATCTGCAATCAGCTGCCTGCCGACCTGGGCTCCAATAAACCCGGCGGCGCCCGTAATCAGATAACGCGCCATCAGAGCCTCACCACCTTGGGATGATGGTGTCCCAATTGCCCCAGGGCGTTGCGGGTATCCACGATGAGCACGGCTGCGTCCAGAATTGCCGGATAATCGTAGGCCTTGTGGTTGGTGACAATCACCACGCAGTCCGCTGAACGCACAGCAGCCATCAAATCCGGAACGCTGTCGAGTTGAATGGTGTCATGGCGTAAATGCGGGATATAGGGGTCATGATAGGAGACCAGGGCGCCCTTTTTCTCCAGCAATCCGATGACATCCAGGGCCGGGGATTCGCGCAGGTCATCAATATCCGGCTTGTAGGCCGCCCCCAGCACCAGCACGTGGGCCCCCCGCAGCGCCCGGCCGCGGTCATTCAATGCGTCCTGTACTTTACCAACGGCAAAGCGCGGCATGTTGGCATTAATTTCCGAAGCCAGTTCAATAAAGCGGGCTGTGTAATTCAACGATTTTAATTTCCACGACAGGTAGAGGGGATCGATGGGAATGCAGTGACCACCCAAACCGGGCCCCGGTGAAAATTTCATAAAGCCAAACGGCTTGGTGGCAGCAGCATCAATGACCTCCCAAACATCCACCCCGAGGCGATCGCACATGATGGCCAGTTCATTCACCAAGCCAATATTGATCATCCGGAAGGTGTTTTCCAGCAGTTTGGCCATTTCCGCCACTTCTGCAGAAGAGACGGTCACCACCTGCTGCAGGGCCTGGGCGTACCAGGTGGTGGCCACTTCACAGCAGTCCGGCGTCATTCCACCAACCACCTTGGGTGTGTTGACCGTGGTCCAATCCGTGCGGCCCGGATCCACCCGCTCAGGTGAAAAAGCCAGATAGAAATCCACGCCCACCTTCAGTCCCGACTGTTCCAATCGGGGCAGGACCATCTCCCGGGTGGTGCCCGGGTAGGTGCTGGATTCCAGCACAACAACCATGCCGGGGTGCATGTTTTGAGACACCGAATCCACCGCAGACGCGATGAAGGATAAATCCGGGTCACCAAACTTGCTCAACGGCGTGGGCACACAAATGCTGATCGCCTGAGCTTGTTGAATGGCCCTGAAATCGGTTGTGGCGCTCAGCTTGCCGGCTTTAACCAGCCGGTTGACCGTCTCGGTGGGCACATCCAGGATGTAGCTTTCACCCCGATTGAGCAGATCCACCTTCTCAGCAATGGGATCTATGCCCACAACCTCAAAGCCGGCTTCAGCAAACACCACTGCCAGCGGCAGGCCCACATACCCCATCCCCAAAACAGCCACTTTGGCCGATCGGGTTTGAAGCTGTTGCAATATTTTTTGCTTGGTTTCCATATATCTCCTGGATTCAGAACAGACTCAACTGGGTGGGTTTATCTTCAAGAGTGGGTCGCTCCGGATCAAGCCCTGCCGAAGCGGTTGATTCGGGCTGATGGGGGGAACTGCGGGCCAGATCCACAAACTCAGGTAAACGAAAGAAATCCTGTTCCAGCTGCGGCTTCAGGGAGGCCTGGTGCAGGGCAGCAGCAGGATGGTACATGGGAACAATCAAGCGACCACGCACCCAAACCGCCTGCCCATGAATCTCGCTGATTTTGGCATTCTGAAAGAATTTGGCCATCGAAAACCGGCCCAATGTCACAATGAGACGCGGTTGAACCGCGTCAATCTGCCGCTCAAGGTAACTGTTGCAGGCAATCAATTCCTCAGCCTGGGGATCCCGATTACCCGGTGGGCGGCATTTAACCACATTGGTGACAAACACCTCCGGGCGCTTTAAACCGGCCGAATGCAGCAGATCATCCAAAAACTTGCCCGCCTGCCCCACAAACGGGCGACCCTGTTCATTTTCATAGAATCCGGGACCTTCACCGATCAGGAACACCTCGGCATTATGCGGGCCCTCTCCGGGGACAGAGCGTTTGCGCGAAAAATGCAGTGCGCATTGTTCACAGACAGCCACCTGACGGGCCACTTCCTGCAATATTTCAGCAGAATTCATGATGCAGCCTCCTCATCCAAACATGGCGTCACATCCAGAGTCGACAGCACGGACTGCACAGGCGTGCTCTGAAGCCCGGACAGACTCATCAAAATGGCATCTTCGCCATTGTCACGATAATAGCGGCGGCGGATGCCATCCTCCACGAAACCAAAACGCCGGTATAGGGCCTGGGCGGCCAGGTTGGTGTGGCGGACCTCCAGCATTACCCGGTCAATACCCAGGGGGACCGCGGCCAGAAGGGCATGTGCCAGCAGGCATTGGGCGATCCCGCGACGACGCCAGTCCGGATGAATGGCAATGGTCCCGATATGACCCTCGTCAATCACCACCCAAAGCACCAGCATTCCGGCAATCGCCCGACGGCTTTCAGCCCCCAGGACCTCCGCCACCCAGGGCCGGGAATTCGGATTTTGGGTTAATTCAAAACGATAGGAGCGTTCCGGCCAGGGTAGACTAAAGGACAGGCAGTCAATTTCGTAGACTCGCTCAACATCCTCAAGGGTCATTGGCCGAATGATCAATTCCATGCCAGAGCGCCTTTAATCAGGAATGGGGTCACTGACCCGTAAATAAATCGGGGCCAGGGAGACAACGTCGTCTATTTTTTCCGCCTGCCAGCGCTGCCAAGCCAGTTCGGCAAGCACGGCCGGACGCCGCAATGATCGCGCCGGAGAAGCCAGCACCACCGCTTTGCACTGCCGGCTCAACGTTTGGCGGACGGTCTGATCCAATTCACCGCAAACCAGCATTCCCTGATCGCCAATAAAGTCAACCAGCTGGTCCAGGGTCATCAAAAAGGCTTCATCCTGGCTCTTCCAGCGTCCCCGAACCGGCCGGTACTGCCCCACAGCCAGGCGCCCGCGCCCGGCCTGCAGCAGCGCCAACAGGGGGATGTCTGCTACCGGCTGGGCGGCCGACAGAATGTCCAAGGAGGGGATCCCCATGACGGGGAGATGGAGGGACAGGGACAGTCCCTTCACCAGGGCCAGGCCAATTCTCAAACTGGTAAAAGAGCCCGGGCCAAGGGCCACACCCAAAGCTTTCAAGCCATCTGGGCGCAGTCCACAGCGGGTCAGCAAATCCTGGATGGCCGGGGCCATCTCCACCGTATGATGCGCCTGGGTTTGCCAGGTCAATTCACCAAACACCTGGATACCATCATAAAGCGCCAATCCAACCCACTGGGTTGACGTATCCACAGCCAGCAGCATGCTAACCTCCCACCAGGCGGTGGCGCAGTTCATCCACCATGGTTTCGTAACGGTTACCATTTGGGGCGAACACCAGCCCGCGCTGTTCATCCGCCAGCCAGCGCAGCTGCACCCAGAGCCGCTCTACAGGTAGCGCGCCCAGAATGCGGTCCGGCCATTCAATAATCAGGGCACCACTTTCAAGCATTTGATCCAGATCCAACTCCTCAGCCTCCCGTGCATCCTGCAGTCGGTAGGCATCCAGATGGTGGAGGTGCTGACCATCAACCCGGCGGTATAAATTAGCCAGCACGAATGTCGGACTGGACACGGCATCCAGGGTGCCCCACCCCTGGGCGAGGCCCTGGACCAGGGTGGTTTTGCCCGCACCCAAATCACCAGAAAGACAGATCAGGTCCCCCCGCTGGATTAAAGCCCCCAGACGCATGCCCACCCGACGGGTTTGCTCGGGGCTGCGCGAGAAAAATTCCAGGGTATGTGGATCCAGAATTGGCATATAAAAAATTATACCTCATTCGTCCCAAAATCTTGATTCGTCCCAGCAGAATCTTGGGCCATAGGACACACCTGTTTCAACCGGCGCAACAACTCCCGCCGGCTGAGAAGCACCCGGCGGGTACAAAGGCAGCATTCCAAGCCAATATCCGCACCCAACCGGATAACCTTCCAATCATAACTGCCGCAAGGGTGCGGCTTGCGCAGCCGGACCACATCGTTGAGCTTGAGATCGGGTAACACGTCCAGATTATACCACCCATGTTATAATCGCCATCAGGGTGATCAGGCCAGTCGCAGCCTGGGGATGCATTCCCTCAAGACCGATCCGTCGGGTCCATTCCAAACTGTCCCCCAATTACCGGTCCCCCGGATACCTCCCCAACCATACCCCGCAATGCCAATCCGGCCTCATCAAACCACCTTGCTGACGGAGTAAACACATGACCATACAATTAACCATCATTGGACTTGGACAGACTGGAGCATCGATTGGTCTGGTCCTGCAGGAACAAAAGGGGAAAATACTGCGCACCGGCTTGGATCGTTCCGGCGAAATCACCACCAAGGCGTTAAAAATGGGTGCCATCGACCGGGGAGCACGCACCATCGCTGAAGCGGTCAAAGATGCGGATGTGATTGTCCTGACCACACCGGTGGATGAACTGAAGGAAACGCTGGAGATCATCGGTCCCATGTTGCGCGAAGGAGCGGTTGTGGTGGACACCTCACCCCTGAAAATCCAGGCAGCAGCCTGGGCGCAAGAGTTTTTACCCGCCGGCCGGCATTTCATCGGCATGACTCCGACGTTCAATCCCGCCCATTTCCATGAGACAAAAACCGGCCTCGACGCCGCTCACAGTGACCTTTTTGACAACAGCCTGATGATTGTGGCCAGCTTCCCAGACACCCACCCGGACGCCGTCAAACTGGTTTCGGATCTCAGCCAGTTATTGCACAGCCAGGTGTTGTTTGCCGATCCCCACGAAGCTGATGGATTGAGCGCAGCCAGCGATCTGCTGCCCAAGCTCACTGCGGCTGCGCTGGTCCACACGGTTCAATCCCAACCTGCCTGGCGGGAAGGGCGAAAGTTTGCCGGACCGGCCTACGCCTCAGCCACCGAACCGGTTTTAAGCCTGAACGAAAACGAAACCCCGGGCATCACCACTCTGGCCAATTCAGACAATTGCCTCCGCGTGCTTGATGACCTGATCACAGCCCTGACCGAGTTGCGGACGGTGATCGCGGAGCAGGATGCCGAAGCTCTGACCAAAATTCTGGACAAGGCTCGCCAAGACCGCCGCGATTGGGGCGCGCAGCGGGTGCGGGCGGACTGGGACAAAATTGACAGTGTCCAGACCCTGTCCGCCAGTGAAGCCATCAGCGGTATTTTTGGCTTTCGCCGCAAGGCAAAAGAAAAGACCCGGAATCGCCGGTAAGTACAGCTTAGACTGGGTCACCCAGTCCCCCACTGCCCAATCACCCACTGCCCAATCACCCACTGCCCAATCACCCACTGCCCAATCACCCACTGCCCAATCAACAACCAACCAACTCTCCGACTGATTGATTAAACCGACAGACCTCGCAGACAAACCAAAATGGCTTTTTACTGTTATATTCTGGAATGCGCTGACGGGACTTATTACACCGGTTGGACAACTGACCCGGTGCGCCGGGAAAAACAACATAATCGCGGCATCGGAGCGGCCTATACCCGCACCCATCGACCAGTACGACTGGTGTATGTTGAGGAACAACCCAGCCGGGCCGAAGCCATGCGCCGGGAACGGGCCATCAAACGACTGACACACCTGAAAAAGGAGACCCTGATCCATGGCCAATCCAAGTTATAACCCCCTGCTGGATCAGGCCACCCTCCGAGTGATTGCCCCCGGGAGGGTCAACCTGCTGGGAGAACATGTCGATTACAACGAAGGCTTGG
>DAOQTN010000149.1:0-6471 GCA_035340555.1 Anaerolineaceae bacterium
CCCCAGACCACCCAGCAGCCGCCAGAGAAAGGCGGTTAAATGATAGGCCAATGGCTGGGTGCCAAAGAGGGTAAACAGGATTTCAAACAGATACCCCCGGGCCGGCCGGTCAATGCTGAACATCTCATGAAAAACTTGAGGTCCGGCTGAAACACCATCCATGATGTAGTACCAGTCATCCCGAAAATAGCCAGCCTGGCCGATGTTGGGCAGATAGGCCAAGCTGCTGACCAGGATGATCAGACCCACTGCCAGCAGGGCGGTTTGTTTGGTGATCGGAAGCCTGAATTTTTCCGGCTTTGGTGTTGAAAAATGGGCGTTGCGCTCAGGTGCCAGGCGGATCATGTCAGGATGCCCTCCAGCGGGGCCCGCTGCAGGTAGGTTCGAAACGCGGCGGTTTCGCCCAGCAGGGTGTTGAGGTTGCGCTTCAGCCCGGCCAGGGTGGCATCTGGTGCGGTTGTGCCGCCGGTTTTTAATTGGATCCGTCCCAACTGGGTGGCGGTGATCTGGATGTGTCCTTGGGCTTCCAGCCATTTGAGGCCGGTTTGGACGGTGATTTCCCTCTGGGCCATGGCGGCGGCCAGTTCCGTCCAGGCCGCCCAGCCGTCGCGCTGGCGCAGAGCATATTGAACCAGTCCGGTCAAACGCCGCAGAAAATCAACCGCCGTGCCGGCCGCGGCCGGTACTCCGACAAAAATCACCTGGCGGGGGTTGACACTTTGAAGGGCAATCGCCAGTTCCTGCGGCCCCGGTGGTAGACTCCAGATTACCAGGGTCTCTGCCGGTGCCAGGTGGTAGCGATCCTGCCCGGCAAGGTGGTCCCTGTCCACCCCTTCGACCCAGAAGACTGCTTCGCCGGTGGGATCCAGTTCCTGAATTTTTGCCGCCGGTTGCTCCGAACCCCGTAAATCGCTGATTTTGAGCTGTCGGAGGGCCGGCAGCAGGCTGACGGCGGGCTGGTCGATTGCCCGGGCATGGACCCATTCAACCTGTAAATCCAGCTGGCCCCGAAAACTGGCTGCCTGCAGGGTGTAGGCCAGGTCAAAACGCCCTTCGGGCAGTGGGGAACCGGCACCCTGCCACCACAGCACTTTCCGGGTCTGGCCGGTTTCGTTTTCAACCAGCAGCTGCAGATGTTCCTGCGTCCGGCCGATAAAACTCCAGGACCGCAGCATTAAATTGCGGCTGGCCAGCGTCAGGGGTGGATTGCCGGGCCCAAACGGTGCCAGGCGGGCGATTTGTTCGCTGAGGTCCAGCGAGAGGTCATTCAGGTCGAGGAAGGCGTCAATCGCAATTTCCGCCGGGGGCCGCTCTCCTGGCTGTTGCTGCCGGATGGCGCGGGCCAGTTGGCGTCTGAATTCTGGCAGGTTTTCCGGGGTCAATGACAGCCCGGCGGCCATTGGGTGACCACCGAATCCCAGCAGCAAATCCTGACTGGTGGCAATGGCCGCGGTTATGTTGATGCCTGCCACGGAGCGGGCGGAGCCGCGCGCCGGCTCTCCGGGCGGTGATTGCAGCAGCAGCGCCGGGCGTTGATATAAATCAACCAGCCGGCTGGCAACAATCCCCACGACGCTGGCCGGCCATTCAGGATGAGCGAGAATCAGAACAGGCTCCTCAAGCAGGGCCGGGTTTTGGGCGATCTGGGCTTGGGCAGCCCGAAATACCTGGTCGCACAACAACCGCCGCCGGGCATTTAATCCCTCGAGGTGGACGGCCATTTGCCGGGCGGGTGCAATTTCACGGGTGGTTAGGAACTCAACAATGGGGTTGGCGTCATCCAGCCGGCCCAGGGCGTTCAGCCGTGGGGCCAGCATGAAACTGATGTGTTGTTCATTGAGTTGCGGCGCTTGTCCGCCGGCCAGTTCCAGCATGGCCAGGATGGCCGCCCGGGGTTGTTCCCGCAGGCGGATCAGGCCTTGCTGCACAATCCAGCGGCTGTCACCGCTCAGGGTGGCCAGGTCGGCCACCGTACCCATGGCCGCCAGGTCAAGCTGTTCGACGGCAATTTCCGGCCGGTTGGCCCGCCGGCACAGTTCCACCAGCAGTTGATAGGCGGCCCCCACACCGCAAAGCGTTTTCAGGGGATGGGCCTCGGGCAGGCGCTGGGGGTTCACCACGGCTACAGCTGCCGGTAGGGTTGGTGGCAGGGTGTGATGATCGGTCACCACCACATCCACTCCTTTGGATTGCGCATAGTCAATTGAGGAGTGGGCGGTGATGCCCGTATCGCAGGTCAGAATCACGTTGACCCCCCGGGCCAGAAATGCCTGCAGCGCCTCCATTTGAATGCCGTGGGTCTCCCGTCCCCGGACCGGGATGTGATGAATGACATCGGCGCCCAGCTCCTGCAGCCCTGAAACCAGCAGGGTGGTGGCGGTCTGGCCGTCGACATCAAAATCCCCCCAGACTCCGATCCGTTCTTTTTTTAGCAGGGCCTGTTCCAGCCGGTCGGCGGCCGCTTCCAGATCGGGGATTTCGCGGGGATCGGTGACCGGATAATCCTGTGGATACAGGAAGCTGCGGGCGGCTGCCGGGGTGTTGATTCCCCGCCTGACCAGTGCCGCACTGATCAGGGGGTGTCCCCCAACCAATGCGGCTAATTCAGGAGGGACCTGTATCGGGGGCGGTTCGATCCAGAGGATATTGTTGTTCATGTGCTCACCACTGGGATGTGGGGTGCCTAGAAGGCAATTTCGCCAATTTGGTCAAAATCAAGAGTGATTGGGGGTTCAGCCAGAAGTTCCCAATCATCAAATTCCGTATCATCCCCAGCCCGCTTGCCCCGATTGCACAGGGAACGATAGTTGCAGTAGGCACAGCGCCGCTCTTCCAGCGTCAAGGGAAAGGGCTGCTCAAGTGTGCAGAGATGGCAGATTTCCTCAATCCGGTTGCGGATCTCCGCCCGGTCCGCCTCAGCTTGGGCCAAACTGTAGTCCAGTTTCTCGGGCGTTTGGGGATCGTTGGCAAACCAATAAATCATTTTAATCTGATCGGGGCGGACGGGTTGATCCTCATTGAGATAGCTGCCGCCTTCCAACAGCAGCAGCCGGTAGAGTTTGGTTTGCATCCGTTCCTGCAGCGTGCTTCGGCTGGGCCGGCGCTGCGAGGTTTTCCAATCCACAATGACCAGGCTTTCCCCCGGCACCAGGCAGAGCAGGTCGAATTTGGCCACCAGTCGGTGGTTGCCGAACGGCACCCCCAGGGTGAATTCGGGCAGGTGCTGCCCGGGCAGGCTGTGCGGGGCGTGATCCAGGTAACCCTGCCACCACGTCTGCAACCGGGGCTCATCCGGTTCCAGGGTGGTCGCGGTCAATCCGATCTGGTGCTGGTGCACCAGGTGATGAAACCGGTTTCCCAGGCGCATATCTTCCTCGGCCAGGCGGACCGGGTCGGTTTGCGGCGCCGGCCAGGCCAGTTTCATTAAGTGACGCAGTTCAAAGCGCCGGGCGCAGTCCACGTAATCCTGCAGGTTGTTTTGACTGAATTGAAAATCTGCCGGCAGGATCATGCTGATTTCTCCCAATAAGATTGCAGTTCCAATAGGGCCATGGCGGGTTGCAGATCCGACCGGTTGCCGACATTCAGGGTGACGATCAATTCCTTTTTGGCCCGGGTGATGCCCACATAAAACAATCGCAGCCGCTCGGCACTGTACAGGTTCCGGGCTTCCTGGGTGGCGATGCCCTCCTCCAGATAGATCCCGGTGATATTGCCGGCCAGGAGGGCTTTCAACTGAGCCAGGCCCTCAGCTTCCAGATTCAGGGAATTGCGGACAAACCACTTTTCACCGACATAGCGGTCATAAATCTGTGCGGCCGGAAAATCGTAGTTGTTGACCGACATTAAATACACCCGATCCCATTCCAACCCCTTGGCCTTGTGGATGGTCGCCACCACAACCTTGCCGCGATGACTTTCCGGATCAAAGCCGGTGTCCTCTTCACCGAATCCCAGCAGTTTGCGGCGGTTTTGGGAAATCTCAAAAAGTTCGTTGGCAAACTCGGACAACTGCCACTCGGGATGCTGCATGGCCGACCGTTCCAGCAGCAGGGCCAGTTTATGTGCCAGTGCCAGGTCGGCCGGCTTGCCAAAGATGTCCCCGGCGATGGTCAAAATCAACTGATCTACTGGCAGCAGGATGGCGGCCTGCCAGCGCTGGATGAGACTGCGGAAAGTAATCAGGTCCTGGATGATATCCGGGTCCCCACCCAAACTTTCCAACCAATCGCTGCCGGGCAGCGGCCAGAGGTAATCCTCGAGGTTGCTGCATTTTTGAATCAAGCCCACGCCGGCTGTTTTGCGGGGCGCAGCCTGGGCCGGGTCAATCCCATCCGGGAGGGGCAGTTGTTCAAAGACATCTGCCAGCTTGCGGGGCGAGGTGGGATCAACCAGGGATTTGACGACCGCCGCGAGCATCCGGGCGGTATCGCGGGTGGATTGGCTGCTTTTGAGCAGTTCCACAACCTCAATCCCGGCCGCCTGGAGTGCTTCAACCACCTTTCCCCCGCTGATATTGATCGGCGTCAGTACCGCCACGCTCCAGTCCGTGTGTTCCGGCAGCCACTGCTGCAGATGTCGGACAACGGCATCAATTTCCTTGTCCGGTGTGAAGCGGGTGCCCACCAGTTTGATCCCCGCCGGTTCGTCCGGGGGATTGGGCTTGGGGTCGTCCGGTTCGGTTGGCTGGATCAATGGCAGGCTCAGGGCATGATCCAGAGCCCGTACCGGGCAATCCTGGGACCAGTTGATCAGATGGTTGGCCAATCGGATAATGCTTTTTGTCGAGCGCCCGGATTCAGACAGGTCCGGGGCCTGGACACCGGGTTCACGCCTGAACTCCTGTAGAAAACGCGGGCTGGCCGTGGTGAAGGTTTCATAAATGGCTTGATTGGGGTCACCCACCCGGACCCAGTTGCCCTCCGTCCCGGTCAGCAGGCGCAGGATCTCCTCCTGCAGCTGACTGCTGTCCTGGGCCTCGTCCTCCAGGATATAAGGCCAGCGGGAGCGCAGCCGGGCCAGAAAATCCGGATCAGTTCTGAGCGCTTGCAGGGCCAGGCGGATCAAATCGTCAAAATCGACTGAACTTCGGAAATTCAAGGCCCGCTGGTAATCGGCATAGACATCGGCGGCAAACTGCAGCAGGCTGGGCGGCTGCTGCAGCCGGTTTAATTTTTCCCGCACATCCTGCGGCGTGGTCATCAGGTCCTTGGCCTGTTTGATCAGCGCCCTGGCCAGTGAAACCAGGGTTTCCCCCCAATTTTTGTGGGCTTTGTTTGCCTGGCTCTCGTCAATCTCACCACTGAGCCATTCCGTCGAAAAGCCTGGATTGGCCCGCATCCAGTTGGTGACCACATTGCGCAAGATTTCATTGCTTTCGCCGTCATCAACAATTTCAAATCGATCCGACAAGCCCACCAGATCCGGTCGTTCCCGCACAATTTCATGGGCCAGACTGTGCAGGGTGCGCACCCGGTAGCCCACCCCCGGGATCAACCCGTAACCTTGGATAAACTGGTTGATCCGGTCGGAGAAGTTGTTGACAGCCGCATTGGCCAGAGTGACCACCAGAATTTCCTGGTATTCACTGACCCATCCTTCTGCAATCAGTTTGGCCGCCAGG
The DNA here is from genome assembly GCA_035340555.1 of Anaerolineaceae bacterium. Lineage (GTDB taxonomy): Bacteria > Chloroflexota > Anaerolineae > Anaerolineales > Anaerolineaceae > JAGOFZ01. Next base: position 5,624 of record DAOQTN010000149.1, read on the forward strand.
GCGGACAGGGTGTGGGTCTTGCCGCTACCGGGCACGGCGCTGACCCCCATGCGTCCCTGGGTATACTGCAGCACTTGGAACTGGCTGAGGCGGGGGATAAATGGCAGGGTGCTCATGCGACCATCCTCAACTGCCGCACCAGGGCCTGGATTCCCTGCAACAGCGGCCCGCGTTCATCGTCGCCACGTTCATTGGAGCCGCTGATGCAGAAGACCACCTCTCCCCGGCAGCGGCGCAGCAGACCACCGGCCAGTCTGGCCAGGGTTTCCTGGTTGGTTTGAAATTCATGGACGTCCGTCCAGGGAGTGTTGACTGGCCAGCGCCGGCTGAGCACCACCGGGTGGGTCAGGGGCTGGTACAGCCGCTCCCACCAGCCCTGGGAGCCAACGTCCAGCCAGAACTGCACAGTTGCCGGGCGGTTGCTCATCAGGAATGTGTAAGCCGGAGAAATCAGGACGCTGTCTTCTGCCGGCTGTTCCCAGGGCTGTAAATACTGGGCGGCCAGGACCCCCTCCCGCACCATTGTCAGGTATTCGCGGCTGACCGAGCCCTCTTCTGACAGGATTGTGCCTTCCGCCACCCGCCGGAATTTCGTGATTGATTCGATCAACCGGCTGGTGATGGCAGCGGCATCATAGTTGACATGAAAGCCGAACCCAGGCTGGGAGAGCACCTCGCCAAACAGCCGGGCAATGAACACGTCCAGGTCGGGCAGATCCTCGCTGCGGATTTCCTGCAACCAGGAGCGCAAACTTTCATATCGTTCCCCAACGGTAAAAGTGATCCGCTGCTGCTTGTCCAGCCGAATTTTTTCAAAGGGGGCCAGGGGAGTTTCCGGCTGTTTGGGC
>DAOQTN010000150.1:0-6460 GCA_035340555.1 Anaerolineaceae bacterium
CTACATTAAATAAGGTGGGGCTGGGCTTTCCGGCAATGATGGGCGCTGTTTCACTGGCGGCCTCAATAGCCGCCAGGATGCTGCCGGCACCGGGGGTCAGACCTTGAGGTGTTGGAAAGGTGCGGTCAGGATTAGTGCCATAAAAGGGCGCTCCCTGACGAATCAACCGGGTGGCTGTATATAATTTGTCGAAACTGAATTGGCGGTCCAAGCCGGCCACAACAGCCAAAACATTTTCCTCAGCTTCGTAAAATCCCAGCCGGGTCAAAGCGTTCCGGATCCCGTCCTCTCCTACAATGTAAACTGCGCCGCCTTTGGGAAAACGTTGGTGCAGTAAATGGGCTGCAGCCATGGCGGAATTGATAATTTCTTCAGGTGAGACGGATACACCCATGCCGACCAATTTAGACTGGAAGGCCGGGATGGTTTTAACGGCATTGTTGGTGGCCAAAACAAATTTGAGGCCTTTGGCTCTGATACTGGCGAATATTTGTGGCAAGTCACCAATGGGCTGCGAGTCGTGCCATAAGACGCCGTCCATATCCAGAACAAGGGCTTGGATATCAAGAGCTGAGGGCATTTCTTCTCCTAAAAAACGAGCCGGATGGCAGCGTGCAATTGCTCTCCGGCTCTCTTGGTTGAAAGTTGTGGATGCGACTACTTGGCAGGCGGAGTCAACACTTGGTCGACCAGACCGTATTTGACAGCCGCCTCCGCGTCCAAATATACGTCACGTTCGGTATCCCGGGCAATCACATCCAGAGGTTGTCCCGTGCTGTCCGACAGAATCTGTCCCAAGCGGCTTTTCAACCGCAGGATTTCCTTGGCTTGGATTTCAATATCAGAAGCCTGTCCTTGGGCACCCCCGAGCGGTTGATGCATGTGAATGGTTGCGTGTGGTAGTGCATAGCGCAAGCCTCGAGTGCCTGCAGCCAGCAAAACGGTTCCAAAGGAGGCCGTGACGCCAACAGCCAGGGTGCTGATTTTATTGGGGATCATTTGCATGGTGTCATAAATCGCCAGACCGGCATAAATAACCCCTCCAGGCGAGTTGATATACATCTGGATCCCCTTTTCGGGGTCTTCGCGGCTCAGAAACAGTAATTGGGCAACAATGGAATTGGCAACCTGGTCATCGATGGGCGTGCCAAGGAAGATGATGCGCTCTTTAAGTAGCAGTGAAAAGATGTCATAGGCACGCTCGCCGCGGGCGGATGCTTCAACCACCATGGGGATCAGGCTGCTAAATTGCGGAATGGACATGATAAACCTCCATTTTGTTGGAACTGGTGAAGCGATTATTCGCTTTTTTCAACGGGGGCTTCTGCAGGGGCTTCCGAGGTTGTCCCGGCATCCAGCGCCGGAGTGCTTTCGGCCTTTTCCGCTTCGCCCGTCGCGATGGCCTTCATCCGCTGCAAAATCCGGCGATTTAGCACCTGAAGCATCGCCTTCATGGTGACTTGCTCCCGCACATTGTTGGGGATTTTTCGCAGCGATTTGGCACCTGTAAATTGAACCAAAGTCTGGATGGCTTCTTGAGCCACCTCGTTCATATCTTCTGCCTGGATTTCAATGCTCTCAACACGTCCAATCTCCTTGATCACCAGCGACTGCTCCAGGCGGCGAATTGCAGCCGGGCGCACTTCAGTCTCAATAAATGCTTCATGAGTGAGACCAAGCATCTTCAAATAAGTATCCAAATCCATGTGCTGGTGCTCCAAGTCATGTGAGATATGTTCCAGTAAATGATCGATCTCTTCGTCTAAGACCTGCGGTGGATATTTGATCTTTGCCCCGGCAATTATTGCGGCAATCAATCGATCAAAATATTCATCATCGTAATTGCCTTGTTGGGTTCTTTCCAGGTGATGCCGAATGTCGTCCCGCAAGTCCTGAATGGTTTGGAACTTGCCAATGGATTGGGCCCACTCATCATTCGCTTCAGGCAGGGTGCGTTTTTTGACGCTTTCCACCTCAAGATGAAATTCCGCGCTCTTGCCACGCAGCGAATCATTCTCCTCGTCCTCTGGAAAAATGACCGGAACTGTTGTCTTGCTGCCGGCAGACAGACCAGCCAGGTTGTTGCTAAAACCCGGAACCGGCCAGGTTTCAGTCTGGTCACCGACAACCAGCTCAACGTGCTCGTTTGTGATGATGTTCGCTTCCTGTCCGTCATCGGGATTGGTCAGGATGGCATTCACTTCAACCGCGACCAAGTCGCCATTTTCGGCCGCCCGTTCAACTGGTTCAGCCAAGGCCTGACTGTCACGCAACCGGGTGATGACTTTTTCCACGTCTTCTTCGGGAACAGATTCGGGTTCATAAGGCAACCGAATGGTCTGGTAATCGCCCAGGTCGACTTCAGGTTCAAGCGGCACCAGAAAGACCAGTTTCAAGGGATCCATGCTGGCAATATCTTCCAAGGCACCGGCGGCACCTGGTTCAATTTTGGCCTCTTCCAAAATGGCAGGATACATTTGGTCAATCAATGTTTCAACAGCCTGTTGGGCAATGGCATCGTCCCCGTAAATACGGCGAACGACATCGTAGGGGGCTTTGCCAGGGCGGAATCCCGGAATATTGGCTTCTCTGGCGATCTGCCGGGCGGCCTTTTTTTTGAAGTCCTCAAAGGTGGATTGGTCAATTTCAACTGTCAGCCGGGCCTGATGATCATCACGAAGTTCAGTTTGAATATTCACTCTTACTCCTCAGTATAAAGCAATTTTTAATGGGGTGTGGGGAAGGCGGGACTTGAACCCGCACGCCTCCCGGCACATGATCCTAAGTCATGCCTGTCTGCCAGTTCCAGCACTTCCCCAAGCGAGCCCATTATAAGCGTAAGGAGGGCGAACGTCAATAATAGGATATAATTTGAACGTTTGCCCTATCTTGTTTTTTTAGGAGGTTGGATTGAGCCGGGTTATACATACTGAAACTGCAGGGAAGGACCGCACTCGTTTGAGTCGGGCCGTAGTTCTGGCATTGCGGGAACTGATGCGTCTGCCGGAACCCAACGATACCGCCCGGGATTTGGTGGCATTCATTGCTCTGGCGCTGATGGAAATTTCCGATACTGTGGATCAATCGGTCGCGGCTTGGGAGAAGCGCGGATACTGGGTCAAGGCGGAACGTTTTCGGATGGAATGGGATTGGACGGGGCGCTTGAGCCGCAGCGTGGCCCAAGCGGTACAAGCAGCCGATTGGGCGACCATTGCCTTGCTCTCAGCGCAAATCGCTCAAAAATTTGCCACTGTAAAGCTGCCCGTGCGTCACCGGTTGGGGACCCCTTGGGTGGGGGCTTACTTGGAATTGATCCGGCGGGGGTGAGCCGTTAAAGATTCGGTATCTGCATTGTGCCGGACAATCCAGACCAGCTTTACCAGCCCAGGTGGCTCTTGGTGACCTGGAAATTGAGCCAACTGGAGCGTCTGAACAACAAAGGAATGGGCTGGGTAGCCCATTCCTTTGTGATAATTCTCCTCATTTGAGGGAGAGATTGCCTGTCAGAGCAGTTTACTTTTTCTTCAGGATGATGCGGGCATCAACAACCTTGGCGCCTTTGCCATCCTCATAAACCAGCACCGGATTGGCATCGGATTCGCCAATTTCATCAGCCAGATCCAGAATCATGGCCGAGTAACGGCAGATGATATCCGCCAAGGCTTTGCGATCCCGGGGTTTCTCGCCGCGAGCCCCAGCCAGGATCGGAGCACCACGAATCTCACCGAGCATTCGGCTGGCTTCACCTGCGGAGACCGGAGCCACGCGGAAGGTGACGTCCTTGAGCACTTCCACAAAAATGCCGCCCAATCCGAACATCATCGTGGGTCCGAAAGTGGCATCGTTGACCGAGCCCAGGATGACCTCGGTTCCCCAGGGAGCCATTTCCTGAATGGCAATACCATGAATGTTGGCGTCCGCCTTGTAAGCTTTGGCGTTGGTAATGATGGTGCGATAGGCCTCACGCACACCAGCTTCGTCTTTCAGGTTGACTTTAACGCCACCGGCATCTGACTTGTGGAGAATGTCCGGTGATACGATTTTCATGACAATTGGGAAGCCGATTTTCTTGGCCAGTTCAACTGCTTCGTCCTCACTCTTGGCAAGGTGCGTGCTGGTAACCGGCAGTCCGTAGGCCAGGAAGACCTGTTTGGCTTCGACCTCGGTCAGCGCGTCACGGCCATCCATACGGGCGAGCTTGATGATTTCCATGGCGCGGGAGCGATCTGCGGCCGGAGCGGGGGTTTCTGGTTCAGCCAATGCTGCGCGCATGCGATCATATTCGCGCAGGGCAGAGAGCGCGTTGACAGCCAGATCCGGGGCGCCATAGCAGGGGATTCCATTGTTGATCAGCCAACGGGTGGCTTCCAAAGATTTTTCACCGCCGACAAAGGAAACGGTGACGGGTTTGTCTTTGATCCCGGCTTCATCCAGTGCCTGCTTAATGCCATGAGCAATATCAACCGGATCGGTCAGGGAGGTTTCGCAGTACAAAACCGCAATGCCGTCAACCCAGGGGTGGGCAATGGCATACCGCAGGGAATCTGTATACCAGTCGCGTCCGGCCATGCCGGTCAGGTCTACCGGGTTTTTAGCCGAGCCAAACTCAGGCATGTGTTTCTTTAGCTCAGCCTGAACTTCGGCTGGGGCGAATTTCAACGGCAAGCCGCAATGTTCAGCCGCATCCGTGGCAAGCACTCCCACCCCACCGCCGTTGGTGATGATGAGCAGGTTGTCGCCGCGCATTTGGGGTTGCAGGGATAAAGCCAGGGTGCGATCAAACAGGTTATCCAAATCGGCTGCTTGCACAACGCCACACTGCTGGAATGCGGCGCCATACACTTTGGCTGCACCTGCAAGGGAGCCGGTGTGGGATGCTGCAGCCGCAGCGCCATGGGCGGACACGCCGGATTTGAGGGCGATGATCGGTTTATGGGCTTTGCGGGCGACTTCCATAAACTTGCGGCCGTCTTTGAACCCTTCGATGTACAGGGTGACGCAGCTGGTCGAATCGTCGTTATCCAGCCAGGCAATGGTGTCGGCAAAATCGACATCCGACATGTTGCCAATGGAGATGAGTTTGTCAAAACCGATCCCGCGAATGTAGGTGGAGGCATCAATTGCGATCAGCAGGGCGCCACTTTGGGAGATCAAAGCCGCCTTACCCGCAAAGGGCAGGAATGGGGCAAACGAGGCATTCATTTTGTCGGAATTGGACAGGGTGCCCACAATATTCGGACCCAGGATCCGCATGTTGTAACGTTTGGCGATGGCCACAACACGGTCTTCAAGTTCGCGATTGCCGACTTCGGAGAAGCCGGAAGCGATCACGATTAGTGCTTTGACGCCCTTTTTACCACAATCTTCGGTAACCTGTTCCGCCATGCTGGCTGGCACAACGATTACAGCTGCGTCAATTTCCTCCGGTACTGCCAGGACTGAAGCATAGGCTTTCAGGCCTTGAACTTCAGCATCCTTGGGGTTGATGGGGAAAATCTTGCCCTCGAAGCCGCTTTTGATCAGGTTGTCTACCACGGTGAAACCAATTTTTCCGGGGGTGTTTGAGGCACCCACCACGGCAATTGATTTTGGTCGGTAGAGACTGTCCAAATTTGAAGTGTTCACGCTTGATCCTCCTGAAAAGTATTAAAGAATCGTTTTCTTTTATCTGATTAAACCAAAGGTATAGTATACCTCAAATCCCGCCATTGTTTTTCTGCGGGTGGTTGTCAATAAGATCAATCAACAGAATTTCCGGGTTGATAAGCCCTGCCGGTTTCTGGGGGGTGAAATAATTGCCGCCAAGATATTGGCTATTTTCTATCGGCCAGGTCGCATGGACTTCAATGTGCAGCATTGAGGCAATTCCGTTTTCTTTCAAAGCCTGGATGTAATGAGGGGCCGAGGAGTCGATGCGTTCCGGCTCTAAAACCTGTCCCACATGGCCGATAACCTGCCCACCAAGAATTACGTTTCCGGGTTCTACGCAAGCAGATGCCATTTCTGCATACCGGACAATCTGTCCCGTTGCGTTTTGGATTACAATGGCATAGGTGTTGTTCCAATAGACGCGCATCGCCGGCGATGTAAATAATTCAACGCTAAGCACCACGCCATCCTCAAAGGCCACCACTTCGCTTTCTGATGGGGCATAAATATCCACCCCGGCGTGGTATCGGTCTCCGCGATCCTGCCAAAAACAGCCAGGTCTTCCTGCTGTTGGCAGATCACGGGAAAAGCTGTTTGGTACGGGCCAAAATTTCACAAATATGCTCCTTGCGCAGACGGCTCATATTGTAAGCATTTTTTGCAAAACAAAAGTCCTGATTTGGGGTGTATATTCATCATTACATTTGAACGTTGGAGGCACCTGATTGTCTATCCCGACATTAATGGATCAATTACAGGAATTGGGGCCATATGCCCACCCGGTTTCCAAAATCATTAAAGCGGCTTTGGA
>DAOQTN010000151.1:0-6448 GCA_035340555.1 Anaerolineaceae bacterium
CGGCGCACGCGTCTACTGGAACGGGGATGTGCGCTATTTCCGCGCCCCCGCCGTGACCGAGGTCGATCCCACCGGGGCGGGGGATATTTTTGCCACCGCCTTTTTTGTCCGCCTGTTCAACACCCGCGATCCCTGGGAGGCGGCCCGCTTTGCCACCCAGATCGCCGCCATTTCCGTCACCCGGCCGGGTCTGCAGGGCGTCCCCACCCCGGCCGAGGTGCAAACCGCCCTGCTTGAAATTCTTCCCAAGGTTTAAACCATGCCCCGGATCTACACCTGTGCCAATCAAAAAGGGGGGGTCGGCAAGACCACCTGCACCATCAACCTGGGCGCCTACCTGGGTTATTACGGCCAGCGCGTGCTGGTGGTCGACCTGGATCCACAGGCCAATGCCACCTCCTCGCTGGGTATCGACAAACGCACCGTCCGCCAGGGCACCTATGAGGTCCTGATTGGTTCCGCCACGTTGGGACCGCACCTGATTCTGCACAACCCGCGGCTCAAAATGTCGCTGCTGCCGGCCAGCCCGGCTTTGGCCGGGGCCGAAGTGGAGCTGATTGAGCTGCCCGCCCGCGAGCAGCGGCTGCGGCAGGCCCTGGCCCCGATCCTGGACCGCTACGACTACGTCCTGATCGACTGCCCGCCCTCGTTGAGCCTGCTGACGGTCAACGGGCTGATTGCCGGACAGCACGGGGTGCTGATCCCGGTGCAGTGCGAATATCTGGCCCTGGAGGGCCTGGGGCAGCTGGCCGGAACCATTCACCGGGTCCAGGCCGGGCTGATGCCCGAACTGGCCATCCGCGGGGTGATCATGACCATGTACGACGGCCGCACCCATTTGTCCAACGATGTGGTCGCCGAAGTGCGGCGCGTTTTTCCCAATCAGGTCTTCGAGCACGTCATCCCCCGCAGCATCCGTCTGGCCGAGGCGCCCTCCCATGGGCTGCCCATTTCGGCCTATGCGCCGGATTCCGGCGCGGCACAGGCCTTTGCCGGATTGGCCCGGGAAATCCTGGAACAGGATGGCATTCATATCCCGGAGTTAAAGGAGTAGGCAGCCATGGCAAGAAAAACCGGTCTCGGCAAGGGTCTGGATGCACTGCTGCCCGGGGGGGATGAGACCCCCGTGCCGGAAGGCAGCGCGGTCTACATCCCCGTCGCTCAAATCATTCCCAATCCCCGCCAGCCGCGCGGGGAGATGAGCAGCGAGGGCCTGGCGGAACTGGCCGCCTCCATCCGCGAGCACGGCATCCTGCAGCCGCTCATGGTGACCTACGACCCGGCGGCCAACCAGTACATCCTGATCGCCGGCGAACGCCGGCTGCGGGCCGCCCGCATGGTCGGGCTGCAGTCCGTGCCGGTGCTGGTGCGCCAGATCACCGAACGGGAGCGGCTGGAACTGGCCCTGATTGAAAACATCCAGCGCGCCGACCTGACCCCGCTGGATCTGGCCGAGGCCTACCGCCAGCTGCAGGATGAATTCAGTTTATCCCACGAGGAAATTTCGGTCCGGGTCGGCAAAAGCCGCGAGGCGGTGACCAACACCCTGCGGCTGCTCAAACTGCCGGAGGCGGTGCGTCTGGCGCTGTCCGTCGGGCAGATCAGCGAAGGCCATGCCCGGGCCCTGCTGGGGTTGAACACGCCCCAATCGCAAGTTTCCGCCCTGCAGACCATCATCCACCTGGACCTGAACGTGCGCCAGACCGAAAACCTGGTGCGCCAGCTCAAGGGCGAGCGCCTGAGCCTGCCCTCCCGCAAGACCAACCCGCCCGAGATCACCGAATTGGAACTGCGGCTGCAGCACGCCCTGGGCGAGCGCGTTGTGCTGCGCCACGGCAAAAAGGGCGGCAGTGTGGTGATCCGCTATTATTCTGACGAGGAACTCAACGCCCTGGTTGAACGAATGACGCGAGGCTGACCATGCAGATTCTTTACAACGCCAGAATTGTCACCCAAAACCCCCGCCAGCCGGCCGCCAGCGCCCTGGCCATTGCCGGCGGCCGCATCCAGGCGGTCGGCAGCGATGCCGAGATCCTCGCCCTGGCCGGACCCGCCACCCCCCGGGAGGACCTGGAGGGACGCACCGTCTGGCCGGGTCTGACCGATGGGCATTTTCACCTGCAGTATTACGCCCTGGGCTTGCAAAAGGTGGATGTCGAGACCGACACCCGCGCCGAATGCCTGCGCCGGGTCGCCGAACGGGCCCAAACCACCCCGCCGGGCACCTGGGTGCTGGGACACGGCTGGAACCAGAACCTCTGGCCCGAAGGCTTCGGCAGCGCCCGGGATCTCGACCAGGTCGCGCCAGACCACCCGGTCTACCTGACGGCCAAATCACTGCACGCCGCCTGGGCCAACACCGCCGCGCTGAGCCTGGCCGGCATCAGCGCCGACACACCGGATCCGGCCGGCGGCACCATTGTCCGCGACAGCCAGGGCCGGCCGACCGGCATCCTGCTGGAAAACGCCATGGATCTGGTCAGCCACCACCTGCCGGCCCCCACCATTGACGCCGTGGCCGCGGCCATCCGCCAGGCCCAACCCGGGCTGTGGCAAATGGGCCTGACCGGCGGCCACGATTTTGACGGCCCGCGCTGCTTTGCCGCGCTGAGCCGGCTGGAGGCCGAAGGCGACCTGGGGCTGCGCATCCTCAAGGGCATCCGCCGCGAGAGCCTGCCGGCCGCCCACGACCTGCTGCTGGGCGGCGGCTTTGGCAGCGAATGGATCCGCTTTGGATGCGTGAAACTGTTTGCCGACGGCGCCCTCGGACCCCAAACGGCGGCCATGCTTGCCCCCTATGAGCTCAGCCCCGACCAGCTGGGCATGGCCCTGCTGGAGGCCGACGAGATCTTCGAGCTCGGCCGCCTGGCGGCCGAAAGCCGGCTCGGGCTGGCCATCCACGCCATCGGCGACCGGGCCAACCGGATCGTCCTTGACGGTTATACGAAATTACGCCGCTGGGAGGCGGAGACCCGGCGGCCCCATTTGCGCCACCGCATCGAACACGTGCAGGTGCTGCATCCGGCCGACCACGACCGGCTGGCTGAACTGGACATCATCGCCTCAATGCAGCCGATCCACGCCACCTCCGACATGGAGATTGCCGACCGGTACTGGGGCGGGCGCGCCAGCCTGGCCTATGCCTTCCGCAGCCTGCTCGAGCGCGGCACCCGGCTCTGCTTCGGCTCGGACGCCCCGGTCGAATCCCCTAACCCCTTCCGGGGGCTGCACGCGGCTGTCACCCGGCGCCGCGCAAGCGGCGAGCCGGGGCCGGCCGGCTGGCAGGCCCGGCAGCGCCTCAGTTTGCAGCAGGCGCTGGACGGCTACACCACCGGAGCGGCCTACGCCGCCGGCTGGGAAAACTGGCTGGGACAGCTGGCGCCGGGCTTTGCCGCCGACCTGATTGTGCTGCCGGTCGATCCGGCGGCCCTGCCGGTGCAGGAGCTGCACACCCTGGCCCCGGCGGCCACCATGGTGGCCGGGCGGTGGGTCTGGAGGGGCGCATGACCATCGAACTGTTCCCCCACATCCCCCCCTTCCCGGAAACCCCGGTCCCATTGAAACCCGAGGTGCTGGTGCCCCGGCTGGGCGATGCCCTGATTGAAAAGGGCCTGATCACCCAGGCCGGGCTGGATCAGGCGCTGGAATACCAGTCCCGCCAGCGCTATGACGGCCAGACGCCCCTGCTGGGGCAAGTGCTGGTCGAGCTGGGCCTGATTGATCAAAGCGACCTGGATCAGGCGGTCACCGAGCAGATCATGCTGCTGCGCGCCGCCCTGGAGGACAGCAACCGCCAGCTTGAGCGCCGGGTGGAACAGCGCACGGCCGAGCTCAAAAACGCCCTCGACAAGCTGGCCGAAATGAGCCAGCTGAAGAGTAATTTCATCGCCAACATCTCCCACGAGCTGCGCACCCCGCTGACCCACCTGACCGGCTATTTGGACCTGCTGGTCTCGGGCGAACTGGGCCCGGTCTCGGCCGAGCAGAATCACGCCCTGGTCATCATCCAGCGCGCCGGTTACCGGCTGCACCGGCTGATCGAGGACCTGATCCTCTTCTCCCTCAGCGAGCGCGGCGAGGTCAAAATTTTGCTGGAGCCGGTCCATCTGGGGCCGGTCTGCACCACCGTCATCGAGCGCAACCGGGCGCTGGCCGCCGAGCGCAACATCAGCCTGCTGCTGCACTGCCCCACCCTGCTGCCCCCGGCCATGGCCGACCGGGAGATGATCACCTGGGTCATCGCCCAGCTGGTGGACAACGCCATCAAGTTCTCCAACCCCAACGGGCGCGTCAAGCTGGAGGTCATGGCCGAACTGGCGGAGATCCGGGTCTCGATCAGCGACGAGGGCATCGGCATCCCGGAAGGACGCATTGAGGAAATTTTTGAGCCGTTCCATCAGCTGGACGGCTCCTCCACCCGCCGCTACGGCGGGACCGGCTTGGGGCTGGCACTGGCCCGCAAGATCATTGAATCCCACGGCAGTGCCATCGAGGTCGACTCACATGTGGGCGAGGGCAGCCGGTTCTCCTTCCTGCTGACCACCGCCCCGGAAGGGGTATGATCCCATGACAAACAGGGCGCCCGAACCACAGTTTCCCCCCATCCTGCTGGACGACGTTTATTTGATCTGCCAGCTGGCCCGTCAGGGCCGGGCCTGGCGGCCGGCCCTGGTGCAGATCCTCAAGCAGGTGCGCAAGACCATCATTTACGACAACGTCGCCGTCTATTTGCTGGACCGCACCACCGGCACGCTCGAGGTCAGCTACGCCAAATCCGTCGGGCGCGGCCGCTCGTCGGAGGCCGACGTCGCCTGGGGCGAGGTGGCCGCCGGGCTGGTCTTCCAGACCGGGGAACGGGTGCTGCAGGAGCCCGAACCCAACCCCAACCTGGACCGGCTGCAGCAGCCCTTCATCCTCGGGCTGCCGCTCAAACTGGACCAGGAGACCCTGGGGGCGATGGTCTTCATCCGCTTCGGCGGGCCCCATTACACCCCCGAGCAGATCGATTACGCCGGCTTCACTGCCCAGCTGGCCGGCTGCCTGATCGGGGTCCAGGAGTTGAAGCAGCAGCTGAGCACCGTGGAGACCCTCAAGCAGATGCTGGACATCCAGGGCGACCTGATCTCCATCCTGTCACACGAGATTCGCAATCCCCTGGGGTTCATCAAGGGCTACACCTCCACACTGCTGCGGGCCGACACCGAGTGGGACGCCCAGACCCAGCATGAGTTTCTGACCATCATTGAGAGCGAAACCGACCGGTTGGAACGGCTGCTGGAAAACCTGCTGGATTCGGCCCGGCTGGAGAGCGGGCAGACCGTGATCAAGTTCCTGCCGGTGCGGCTGGAAGCCCTCTTCAACGACATGAAGGAACGCGCCCGGCTGCAGTATCCCGACATGGCGATCGAGGTGACGGTTGAGACCACCCCCGCCACCGTCCTGGGCGATCCCCGCCGGCTGACCCAGGTCTTCGAAAACCTGTTGAGCAATGCCGCCAAATACGCCCCGGGCTCCCCGGTGCACATCAGCGTCCAGCGCATGGATGCGCCCAAGGGCATCCTGATCCGCTTCTCCGACCACGGCCCCGGGATCCCCGAGAAACACCTGCCCTTCATTTTTGAGCGGTTCTTCCGCAACCCCGAGCAGAATTTGCAAATTTACGGCACCGGTCTGGGGCTCTACATTGCCCGCCAGATCGTGCTGGCCCATCACGGCCGGATCACGGCCACATCCGAAGCGGGACAGGGGGTGACCTTCCACATCTTCCTGCCCGAACAGACCTTTGATGCACCGGTGGCCTGAGATGAGCGCCTTTATTTTGGTCATTGACGACGAAACCCTCTACCAGCGGCTGATCCGGGTCAACCTGGAGGCCGAAGGTTACCAGGTCAACACCGCCGGCGACGGCGAGGCCGGGCTGGAGGCCATTGCCCTGAAAATGCCCGACCTGGTGATCCTGGATGTGATGATGCCCAGGCTGGACGGCTTCACCACCTGTGAACGCATCCGCCAGTTTTCCAGCGTGCCGATCATCATGCTCACGGCCAAGGCCGAGGAGGAGGACCGGGTGCGCGGGCTCAACGCCGGGGCGGACGATTACATCGCCAAGCCGTTTTCGGCCACCGAACTGGTGGCCCGGGTGCGGGCGGTGCTGCGGCGGGCCAGCCGGGCCGACCAGTTCACCCAGAACCGCTATTTCACCCACGGCAATCTGCGCATCGATTTTGCCCGGGCCGAGATCTGGAAGGATGACAAGCCCATCTACCTCTCGGCCACCGAATACCTGCTGCTGATCCAGTTTGCCCAGCACGTCGGCCAGGTGCTGACCGCCGAGGACTTGCTGCTGTCCGTCTGGGGCGAGCAGTATCGCGAGGACAAGGAAATTTTGTGGGTCTCCATCGCCCGGCTGCGCCAGAAGCTGGAGGACAACCCCCACAGCCCGCAGCAC
>DAOQTN010000152.1:0-6444 GCA_035340555.1 Anaerolineaceae bacterium
ATAATGAAAATATTGTTCGGGCCGGGTTGGGGACCTGGTATCGCGCCCAAAAAATCAGCGCCCGTGATTACCTGGTGGTTACGATCCTGGACTGGGAGCAGGGCCGGCTGCAGCTGGAGCGCGTGCCGGCCGGCCGGTGGAGCCGGGATCTGCTGGTCGAGCGGGACCGCCTGCTGGCCGACCTGTTTTATGATGTGCTGGAGGGGGCCCGCGAAGAACGTATTTACAACAATGAGGCCGTGCCCACGGTTTACACCCGGCTGATAGACCAACCCGGCCCCCCGCCGGGCCACTGGATGGAGGTCATCACCGCGGATCCCCGCATGACCCATGATCGCTGGCAAATCGTTTACTCCGACCGCCGCCTGAACCCCCTGGAGATGCTGCTGGGCGGCTCCCGCCAGACGCGGCGGCCGTCCACTGTGGTTGCCAGCAATGAGCAACGCCAGCGGATCTATCGCCTGCGGGCAAGCCTGGCCGGAAACCCCAAAATCTGGCGGGAGATTGACATCCAGGGCCGGCAAACCCTGGCGGACCTGGACCGGGCACTGCGGGAGGCGTTCAATCATGATTGCGGGGATCACATGGCTGGTTTTTGGAAACTGATCCCACGAGCCCCGCAGGCCTCCCTGGCGGCGTCACCAGCCCGGCGGCGGCCGGCTACCCGGATCCGGGAGGTGGAGATCGGAGCGGTCGATCCGATGGGTGGCGGCGAGGCCGCCGGAATCGCCATTGCCGAGTTGGGTCTGGGCGTTGGCGACCACCTCATTTATGTGTATGATTTTGGCGACTGGGTGGAGCACACCCTGGCCCTACAGGCCGTGGCAGCCCCTCAGGCGGACCTGCAATACCCTTGCGAGGTGGCCCGCAACAAACCCCAATACGTCTACTGCACCATCTGCCACCAGGCAGGCCGGCAACAGGTGGCCGGCTGGATTTGCCGGGACTGCTCGCAACGTCAGGGAGCCGCGTTCTTGCTGTGTGCGGACTGTGCCAGACAGCACCCGATGCACTACATTCACGCGCTGCTCTATTGAGCCGGGCTGGTCTGCTGAGCGATGTTGCCGGTCCATTGAACCGGGCCTGGCTGTTGAGCGATGTACCTTGTCCATTGAGCCGGCTGGCCATGGCGCCGGCCGCCGATCCCCAGGAGCTGCATGATGTTACCCTCACCCCAAACTGAACGTTTTTATCAGGTCTACCTGGCGCTGATTGGTTTTGTCAACCAGGAGCGCCAGGTGATCCCGGACCTGCGATCGCCCGTTCCAGGGGAGCGGTGGCGGCCGGAGGATGTGCTCCGGATCCGGCAGACCCTCTGGAAAAATGACCGCCTGCTGGACGATTTTGTGCGCCGCAATCCCGCGCGACTTTCGCCCGGGGATCTGGCCCTGGCCGAAAGCTGGAAACACCGCCGCGCGGGTAATTTTTTCATTGTCAAACACTTGAAGAAGCACTCGATTTTTATCGCGGATGGGGGGGAGGAGATTTTTGCGGTTAAGGGGCTCCACAGCACGATCGAAGCGGTGCTTCCCTTTCCAGCGCCGGTGGTGGTCAAGGCGGTTCTGCTGCCGGTTGAAGCGGATATTGTTTACGACACCATCATGGAACCCTATGGCGTCACCTTCGGCAGCGGTATTCGCAGCCGCTTGCAGGCCGCCTATGCCGACGCCCGGGAACGCGGCACCATCATCACCACGCTGACCGACCCGGCCAAACCCCAGCCGGTTGGCGATCCGGCCGACCAGGCCGCGGCCACCAACGCCAAAGTGCTGCAGGCCTTTCGGCGGCATCTCAACCAGACCAATCAGAGTGACCACATCATCGCGCGCGACCTGGCGACGGCGGCGGATTTTGCCAGCCGGACGTTGCCCCACTCCTTGCGGGAAATCCCCCCGCAATCCCTCGGCACCTACCTCGCCGGTCTGCCGGCCACCGGACGGGCGGGCGCGATCACCGGCCTCAAGCGGTTGATCAAGTTCCTGCAGGACACCGGCCGGCTGGATGAGCGTGCAGCGGAAGTCCTGCTGTTGATGCTGAAGCTCTAGAAGGACTGCGAAAATGGAATTCGCTTGCCAAGCTGCTGTGGCTATTTACCTGGCTGGATAAGCAAACGACTCAAAGAGCCCAGGTTGAATTCTGGTCTGATGATATAATCCTATCAATATCCATCTGAATGGGGTCATTGAGTATGCCGATCTATCAACCCGGTGATATCATTTTGAGAGATTTCCAGATAGAAGCTTTTATTGGGCAAGGTGGGTATGGAGAGGTTTATCGGGCTCGTCAGATACATGTCAATCAATCCTTTGCGCTGAAAATCCTGCAGCGCTCCGATATGACAGAATCTGGCTTTGCCGAGGCAGAGCGTCGATTTCGACAGGAAGCCCAATTGGGGTTATTAATAAACCACCCTTCAATTGTGCGGGTCTATAATTTTTCCCTGGACGAGGCGAGTAACCAACTGGTTCTGGTCATGGCCTATGCGGCCGGGGGCAACTTGAAACAGGCTCTGGATTTGCTGCGAGATCGTAACCGCCCTTTTTCAATCCGGAATGCGCTGCGTGTCAGCCGGCAGATGGCCGGTGGTTTGGCGGCCCTGCACGCGGCTGGGGTGGTTCACCGGGATTTGAGTCCTAATAATATATTATTTGATTCTACTGGCCGCGCTCTGATTTCTGATCTGGGCCTGGCCCAGACGGCCAATACGCTTTCTCCACGTATGGAGACCAGTAAGGAGCCGCCACCTCAACCCGGCACCCCCGGTTACCGCAGTCCTGAACACAGCGATGGATATACCCTCCTTCAACCTCCGGCGGATGTGTATGCATTAGGTCTGCTTCTCTTTGAAATGCTGACGCTAAAGCAGTATGGTTTTTGCCCTCCGCTTACCCGGGTCAGCAGCTTGCGCCCGGGGATTCCGGTCGTTCTGGATGACCTGGTGATGAAAATGTTATCCGAGGATTTTCGGCAGCGTCCCTGGGATGGAGCGGCAGCAGAAAAAGCTCTGTCTGCGGTCACGGAGCGGATCCTGGGGACTCCAGAGCCTCTGCTTTCCGGGAAGGCACCTGTCTCGGACAGCAACTTGGAGGAGGGACTGACTGCACTTCAGGACCTGGAGGATGCCCGTGAGTGGGGGCTGGCTGTTGATTTGTTAAGACGGTTGGAGGCACGCCATCCGAACCATCCCAAGCTTATGCGGCACCATAAACTGATCTCTCAGGGACAGCAGGAGAAGTCCCAGGCTGAGGCTGCTGCCTGGAGGGAAATCCAGGAAAAAGCTGCCCGGGAGGCTGCCGATAATGCCAGACGGATGGCTGCAGATCAGGCTCGACAGGCAGAACTTGTCCGTAAAAAGATGGCGGCTGAAGCCCGGGTCAGGCAAAACGCTGAAAGAAAGAAAAAATTCCAGACGGCCGCCGGCAGACTCAATTCGTGGTTTGCCGCTATCCGAAAAAATCAGAAATTCAAGGACGGTTTGGGGTTTCTGGTCTCCCGGTTTGTTGCGTGGGGTGTGTCCGTATTGTTGGTAATGTTTGTGTTGAAGGTCTTTGGGCTGGGGCGTGAAATTTCTGTTACAGCCACAGAAACACCGATTGTCAATCCCCCACCTACAGCAAACCCTTTGCCTGTCGTCGTCCCTGTTGATGATCCACCGCCTTGCACCGAAATTGGTCAAACCTGGATCTCACCAGTGGATGGCATGACTTTGGTTTGTGTACCGGCAGGCGATTTCCTGATGGGGCTGTCAGAAGCAGAGGCCACTCTGTTGGACAATCTGATATTCTCTCCCTCCAAGCCACAGCATACCGTTTACCTGGACGCCTATTGGATGGATCGGACCGAGGTGACAAATGCTCAATACTTGCAGTGCGTCAATGCTGGTGTTTGCAGAAAGCCCAGGTTTTCAAGTTCTGCCAAACATCTAAATTATTATGGGAACAGCGAGTTTGCCAACTACCCCGTGATCTATGTGTCCTGGGATGATGCCGCCGTGTATTGTCGCTGGGCAGGGCGGCAGCTGCCAAGCTCTGCCCAGTGGGAAAAAGCCGCCCGGGGGACGGATGGGCGTTTATACCCTTGGGGAAATCAGATGCCTGATTCCGGTCTGGCAAATTTTAATGGCAATGTTGGCGGACCCACCGCGGTGGGCAGCTACCCCTACGGCGCCAGCCCATATGGTGCATTGGATATGGCGGGGAATGTGTCAGAGTTTGTCGCCGATTATTACGATTACAAATCGTTTTCCAGCAAGCCGTCAAATCGGCGGGGGTTCGGGACGGAGTGCACAGTTCGCGGTGGTCGATATTTAAAGCCCTTCGGTTTGGTTGGGGACCTGCGCTCAGCGGTCCAGTACTTTGATTACCCAACATCGCGCAAAGCCACGATTGGGTTTCGTTGTCTTTACCACGAAATGCCATGAGGTGATGTCCATAATTTCCATGGGTATCCTGGTAAAAGTAAGGCCGGTTTGGAAAAGCTATTTATTGCTGGATCAGCCCGGTTCTTTGCTGATTCCCCCTCCCTTATCTTATCCCCAGGCGTTATTTTGACAGGATGCCTGTCGGCATGCTAGAATTCAAGCGTCCGTCATCCCGTTTCCCGGTCGGTTTTCCCTGGAGGCTGCCGTGAGTGATCAACCCCTGCGCACTGAGCTGGACGCGCTGCGCCAGCAGATTAATTTCCACAATTATCGCTACCATGTGCTGGATGCGCCGCTGATCAGCGATGCCGAGTATGACCGGCTGCTGGTCCGGCTGCGGGAGATTGAAGCCGCCCACCCCGAATGGATCACCCCCGATTCGCCCACCCAGCGGGCCGGCAGTGCCCCGGCGGACAAATTTGACAAGGTCCGCCATCCGGCCCCCATCCTCAGCCTGGCCAACAGCTTCAGCCCGGCGGATATCCGGGGCTGGTATGAGCGGATTTTGAAGCTTGACGACCGGGTGGCGGCCAGCGGTTTTGTGGTCGAGCCCAAAATTGACGGCCTGACGGTCGTGCTGCACTACCATGATGGGCACTTTGTCCAGGGGGCCACCCGGGGGGATGGGGAGGTTGGTGAGGACATCACCACCAATCTGCGCACCGTCCGGGCCGTGCCGCTGCAGATCCCGGTCGCCGCAGGCGGCCCCCGCCCGCCCCGGGTCCTGGTGGTGCGGGGCGAGGTCTTCATGACCACCGCCGATTTTCAGGAACTCAACCGGCGGCTGCAGGAAGCCGGGGAGCGTACCTACCTGAATCCCCGCAACACCGCCGCCGGATCGCTGCGCCAGCTCGATCCCGCCCTCACCGCGCAGCGCCCGCTGACCCTGCTGACTTATGCGGTGGTGGCCCAGGAAGGCGCGCCGGCCCTGGCCACCCAGTGGGAATTGCTGCAGCGGCTGCGTGACTACGGCTTTCCGGTGACCGATACCGCCCGGCACTGCCGGGATATTGCCGAGGCAATCGCGGTTTGCGAGAGCTGGGTGGAGCGGCGCGACAGCCTGCCGTTCGAGGTGGATGGGGTGGTGATCAAGCTGGATGATCTGGCCCTGGCGGCTGAACTGGGGTTTGTGGGCAAGGATCCCCGCGGGGCGCTGGCCTTCAAGTTCCCGGCCCGCGAGGTGACCACCACCTTGCGCGAGATTGGTGTGAATGTCGGGCGCACGGGGGTGCTGACCCCCTTTGCCGTGCTGGACCCGGTCGAGGTCGGGGGCGTGGTTGTCCGGCAGGCCACCTTGCATAATTTTGAATACATCGCGGACAAGGATATCCGCGTGGGCGACCGGGTGCTGGTCAAGCGGGCCGGGGAGGTGATCCCCTACGTCATTGGCCCGGTGGTGGCCGGGCGCACCGGCGCCGAGCAGCCCTTTGAGCCGCCCCGGAGCTGTCCGGCCTGCGGCCAGGGGGTGGAACACCTGGCGGGCGAGGTGGCCTGGTACTGCGTCAACGCGGCCTGCCCGGCCCAACTGGTGCGCCACCTGGAGCACTTCGTTTCCCGCCCGGCGATGGACATTGCCGGCGCGGGCATCCGGATTGTGGAGCAGCTGGCCGGGGCCGGTCTGGTGACGGATGTGGCCGACCTCTACACCCTGACCCCCCTGCGCCTGCTGATGCTGGATGGGTTTGCCGAAAAGAAGGCGGATAATCTCCTGACGGCCATCGCCGCCTCCCGCGCCCAGCCGCTCGCCCGGTTGATCAATGCCCTGGGAATTCGCTCCGTCGGCGAGGTGCTGGCGGCCCAGCTGGCGGACCAATATCCGGACCTGGCGGCCCTCAGCCGGGCGACGGTGGACGAACTGCAGCAAATGGACGGGGTGGGCCCCAATATTGCCGCCGCCATTGTGGACTGGTTTGCCCGACCATCCAACCAGAACCTGCTTCACAAACTGCGCTCGGTTGGCCTCTGGCCCACGGCTGCTGCGCCTAAAGCATCTGGCCCGCAGCCCTTTGCCGGGCTTTCGTTTG
>DAOQTN010000153.1:0-6434 GCA_035340555.1 Anaerolineaceae bacterium
GGGGCAAGATCTCCGGGGGGAAGTTGTTTTGGTGGGAGCGGCTCAGCCGGAAATGCAACGCGTCTGCGGGGCACCTATTTTGCCGGGGTTCGGGACATCTCCAGCAGAGTCTCCATCACCCGGGCTTTCATGACTGCATCGGGCGGGTTGAGGCCGAACAATTCCACCAACCAGACTCCATCCGCAGCCAGGCGGATGATGGTTGCCGTCACCGGATCGATGCCATCCTGGGAAAGGTGCCCCACCCAATCGGCAAACGTTTGCTGCAGTGGCGTCAGCAGGGATGGATCGGTTGCGATGGCAGCCAGAAGTCCGGAGCTGAGGCGCGGGATGCGTTCATTATCTGCAAATGTTGTCTCCAGGTAGGCCCGGGTCCAGCGCCCCGCGGCGGCCGGCGGGTCCTTTTCCGCTGAAAAGTTAAAGTCAGTAGTAAACCGCTCCAGGTAGGACTGAATCATGCCCACGATCAGGGCTTCCTTGTTGGGAAAATGATACAGCAGACCGCCCTTGCTGACACCCGCCGCTGCCGCCGCAGCCTCCAACGTCAGACGGTCCACCCCCTGTTCCAGGACAATATGGTTGGCCGCCTCCAGGATGGCTTTGCGGGTCAATGTGCTTGTTTTACCAGGCATGGCTGTATTCCTTTATTTCAAATCCTGTGTTATAATTATACCGTCTGGACGGTATAGTAACTGTGCCGTTTCAGATGCATATCATCAGGGTTATTGTAACCGCAAAACCGCCGGCCAGGCCCCCAAGCAGCCGGCGAATACCTTGTCACAGGAGGAATATTGTGTCACCCGAAACCAATCGTGTACTTTTAGGTGAGGACTTGGTTGGCAATATCAGCGCCTACACCGCCCTCCCGGCAGTCATCTGCCCCAGCTGCAGCGCCAAACTGCACCGAATCTTCAACACCACCACCGAGTGGCGCTATGTCTGCCAGTCAGAGCGCCTGCTGATTGACCCCAGCGGCGAAAAATCCCCGGTCAAAATCAGTATCGAATAGTCACCAACAGCCCCGCCGTCCGGGGCTGTTTGGTTACAGGGCAAATCAGGGGGAAATCAATGGCTCTTCAGCGCGTCAGATCAAGCCGCACGCAAAGTGATGGTGTGAATCTTCACACCCGGATCGGGCCAGTAGGTCAGGTACTGTCCGATCAGATCCAGCTGCACCCGGCCGCGGGTCACCTGGACGGCGGCCCCATTGGGATAATGCCGGCGCGGTAGAAAAACCTCGAGGGGAGCGGTCACTGCCGGGTCGCAACGGAAGGTGAACTGAAAGACGCGGCTGTCCAGGTTAAACCGGGTTTCCAGCGGCTCGCCGGGAACGCGGGCCGCATACGGACGCACCACCGCGGGAAGAGCCCGGCCGCCATCGTCCAGGTTGCCGGATCCGGTTTGCTGATCGCGACTGAAAATGGACAGATCTTCGTCGTTCCATAAATCGCCGCGTGCATTGGTGTTATCGGCGGTGTAGTTCCATAAAGTGAAGTTAAGGAAATTGGCTTCCAGTCCCTGGATCGTGTCATCCAGTGCTTGAATCTGGTCTGAGAAATCACCGGTGTGGAAGGCCCGGCCGTGCTCTAGATTGAAGGCAATGCCCGTCTCACCAATGACCACCGGGGCTCCCCCCAGATCACGCCGGGCTCGTTCCAGGTGGGCCCCCAGCTGCCGGACGATCGAGCGGCGGCGGTTGCCCCGCCCCAGTGCCAGGCGCACGGGCTGCTGGGCGGTATCCACACCGAGCCAGGGCAGGTATTTCTGGAAGGAAAGGGTGATCCCATCATACCAGTGTGGGGCAAAGACGATCCCAGTTTCATCCGGCAGGGTGAACCCTTCCGGTCCCAGCCGCATTTCAGCCGGCGGCGGTGAGACAAAAATCAATGCGTCAGGGTGCACGGCCCTAATGGCTGCCGTGTAACGGGTGACAAAGGGGACAAAAAACTGCTGATCAAAATTGACCGGCTGGCCAGCCACCCGGCCAAAGTAATCAGGCCGCAGGAGAACCGGGTTACCCGCAGCATCCAGATCCCAGACGCCGTGCTGCTGCCAGATGGGTTTGACGCCGTCCCGGTAGAGCCGGAGCCCGTCCGGATTGACCCGCACTGTCCGGATGGAGGGCAGCGGCAGCTTGTTGGGTTTGTATTTAACAGTTTGGGGGTAGCCGGCGGCCAGCAGCAGGCTTTGGTAGATTGTGGGCAAGGCCCCGTAGGATGCAAATTCAAAGGGAATCTGATTGGCGTCCGGACAGCCGATGAAACCTTGAGACGGCTCGTTGAAGGTGTCATATCCCAGGACATGAGGAAATTCATGCAGCCGCTCTGCCACCTGCCGGATGGCCCCAATGTAATGATCCTGCAGAAAATCCTGGACCGGAATGCCATCAATCCGGGTCTGCGGGGCAAAGGTGTTGCCCCCAAAGAAGAGCGTGAAGAGGGTGGCAGCAGCATACTTGCCATAATTGGAAGTCCAGATCATTTTGGGCAGGGGGTCACCGCAGTCCTGGTGGTTGAATGCCGCCCCGGCGGCATGAAATCTAGGGCGCTCCAGCCCCAGCAGGTCAAAGGTCCAGCCCGGCGCACCATCGCCACCGGTGAAACGACTCCAGCAGTCCTGATGGGGATCAATGAACAGGCAGAGATCATGATCTGCCGCCTTTTTGACCACCGCATGGAGATAGTCCAGGTACGCTTCGTCATAGATGCCAGGCCCGGCATGTTCAATGGCCTCCCAGGTGACCAGGAAGCGCAGAAAGGTTAATCCCCAGGACCGCAGACGGCTGAAATGCTCATCAACTTCAGCCAGGGGAAAGGGCCGTCCCACAAAGCTGACGTTGATCGCATCCTGGAACCCGGCCGGATTCCAGCTGGCCCCATCCGGCACCCGGGGCACCTTGGTGCTCCCGCCCAAATTGACGCCGCGCAGCAGTGCCACTCGCCCGGACGAATCGATGAAGTGATTGTGACGAATCTGGAACATGGCAGCCTCTCATTTTTGGTTTTTGTGACATTCGCTCAATTTGTTGAGGTCGCACAAATCAAGACAACAACGGATTGATAGACGTATGGGCCGCTGAATGGGTGATTGCGCGCGTCGCTGAATGGGTGATTGTGTGGGGCACTGAATGGGTCAGGGGGAATGGATGCCAGCGGGTGACAGAACAAGTCCAGCAGGGTTGGATTATTTACCCTTGCTGAAAGAGTAGCCAATGGCCTTGCTGGGGCAGCCGTCAACGCAGCTGCCGCAGAGGATGCACTCCGAATGTTCCATATGGCCCGATTTGACCAGGCCGTTCACATCCAAGCTCATAGGGCAGTTGGACGTGCAGGTCAAGCAGTCGGTGCAGCGGGCCGGATCCGCCTTCAGGCGCAATGCCGGCCAGGCGGGGATATTGCGCAATTTGCGGCCCAAAATCATGAAAGGCGCCATCCAGCAGATGGTGTGGCAGCCGGCCCGCCGGCCGACAAAGATCGACAGGCCGACAAAAAGGCCCACCACCATGTAGTAAATGATGTAGGCAAACAGAATGGGCCGCTCGGCATCACCCGCCACCGATATACCGTTTTGGGTATCCAGCAGCAGGTCAATCTTCTGATACCCCCCGGCCATGATGACGCTGGCAATGATGATACCCATCCAGGGCAGCCAGATGGCCCATTTGATCCAGTCAATCTTTTTTAACTGAACCGGGCGGTTATTGATCGGGAAACAAATCTCACCCAGGCCGCCAGCCGGACAGGCCCAGCCACACCATAAGCGGCCCAACAGCAGGGATGAGAGAAAAAGCAACCCAAACATCACCAGGCTGCCGTTGACAATACCCTGGGCCGCACCGGCGATAATGACATAGGGGGAAAAGTAATTCATGATGATTGGGAACAAGAGAAAGGAGATAATCAGCAACGCCTTGCGGGTGCGCTGGCGGGCAGCCGGGAGCCTGATCATGGAAAAACCTCCTGAAACACGGGAAAGTATTTCTTATTATGGCATAATTTCTGTCCAATGGCGGATTGGGATTTCGAAGCAGTAGGTTATTCGCATCGGCTTGGAATCGTTCCTGTGACCTTCCGGGGTATCTGATCGTTCCAGGGTGGGGTTGACGAAATCGCCAAACCCCGCAGAAGCCTTCTGGTGGTCTTACAGATGCCTTCGTACTGCTTCGAAATCCCGGATTGAAATTTGGTTGCGCTGCCGGGAAGGTTTGGTTATAATCCGACTGGCAAGGCGGATTTTCGGTACAACAACAAACTTGGGGTTGACAGCGGGAGCTGTGAAAGTCTGGCCTTGCATCCCCAATATATCTTTACTTATGGAGATTGAATTATGAGACCTGTTATCCGGCGACTGGCCATCCTGGCAGCCTTGCTGCTGGCGGCCATCGGCCACCCGGCTGCCAAAGCAGCCCCGACCACCACGAGCGGTCCCATGTATCTGGTCATTCTGGCCCCACTGGTCCATGTCTACGAGGGGGATACCCTGAACCTGGGCTACATGGTGACGGATTCCCGGCCCAACGGCGGGATCACACTGGCCCCACTGACCCCCGGCGCGGCCAGTGTCACGGCCGTTCTGGGCGTCGCCTCGGTCACCCCGGAGGGGATGACCGGCAAACTCACCTAT
The DNA here is from genome assembly GCA_035340555.1 of Anaerolineaceae bacterium. Taxonomy (GTDB): domain Bacteria; phylum Chloroflexota; class Anaerolineae; order Anaerolineales; family Anaerolineaceae; genus JAGOFZ01. The sequence goes on from DAOQTN010000153.1 coordinate 4,624, forward strand.
ACGGCCCAAAAGGCCGGGCAGGAGACCATCACCGTGACCGCCACCAATTATTATGGCAGCGTCACCGGCAGCATGTCACTTGAGATCAAACCCCGGCCCAACTATAATCTGGATTTTGTGCTGGTTTCAGAGCATGAGGATCCATCCGGAGGGGCGTTCCTGTCAATCTTCACCGGAACAGGCGAATTTGCCAATGTCAAAGATGCGCCATTGACCGGCCAGGGCACTGCGGACCTCTGGTTTTCGTTATGGGCTGAGAATGCCGCATTCAACTGCAGCCTCAATCCCCCCATTCAGGGGGCGACCGGATTTGAAATCACCGGGGTGTCCGGCGGCGCGTTGGTGCCGGGCAGCATTGAGCCATTCCTCCTGAACCTCAACTTCCAGCCCCTGTCCACTTCCGCCTCCACCATGAGCTGTGCGGGCCTGGGCGGGATCACCGCCAGCTTTCCTTGGCCAGCCACCCAAAGCAATCCCAATGATCAGAATCCGTTCCAGAACCTGTTCTTCCCGGGTGAAGGTGGCACCTTAAGCGTTACCGCCGACAAGACCTGGGGGACGATCTGGGTGACAAGGAAATAGCCATGAAATCACAGCCCATTTTCCTAACTTTGGTCCTCATCCTGACACTGCTGGCTGGCTGCACCCCGTCCCCGGCCGTCAAAACCCCCGCACCAGGCCATTCGCCCGATACCCAAGTCACAACCCAGGCCCCACCCCAAGACACATCCCCGGTGAGCCTTCAGCGCGGTCCAGGGGCCTTCGACCTGACCGATCCGGCCGCCGGCCTGGCCGAACTGTCGCGCTATGAGGCCGTGCTCAAGCTCACCTTCGACGGCACGCGTGATGCCCAACCGTATCATCTTGAAAAAGCCTACGTTCTGAACGTCGACCGCAGTCTCCCGGCCGCCTTCCTGACCGAGACCAGTCTGGGATCCGACGGTACCCGGACAGAAAGCCTCACCGGGCTGCTGGGTGAAATCCGCTACTCTCAGAACGCGCCCGATCAGGCCTGCCAGGCCGCGGCGGCCGCCGAAGATGGGATGTCCTTCACCCCCGCCTTGTTGCTGCCTCCCCTGCTGGGCGGTGAAGCTGCCGGGGAGGAGGTCGTGGACGGCTTCCAGACCCGGGTGTACAGCTTCGATCAACAGGCGATTGGCGCAGGCGAGGCGGCTGTGGCTAGTGGCAGAGTCTGGATCGCCGAGCCTGGCGGCCAGGTGATCAAATATACGTTGACATTGGACTCCGACACGGTCTTTGGCACCGGCATCCAGGGACGGCAATTCTGGGAATATACCTTGCGGGATCCTGGCGCCGGTGCGGTCCAACTGCCCGCAAGCTGTCCACCACCACTGACCGATATCCCGGTTCCGACTGATGCCAGCGCTCTGACCCAAATGCCTGCTGAGATCCGCTATCAGACGGCTCTCGACAAAAATGCTCTGGCCGCCTTCTATGCCGACCAGTTGGCACCGCTTGGATATCAACCGCAGGGGGAGGGAATTGAAACTGCCCGCGGCACACAGTGGGTCCACGTCCGCTCCAGCGTCGAAGGCCGAGACCTGCTGATCATCACTGCCGCCCCAGTCGATGGCGGACTGAAGGTGTGGGTGGTGCGCCTCGCGATGAAACCATAAACTAAAGCGCCTTGCGAGTGAGACTCTCCGGCAGGCATTTCCGGAGTGCCGCCCCGGAGGGACCTTCCGGCGGTCAATCCCAATCGCTTTACCGCCCGGCCCCGGAACTACCCTGTTCCAGGGCCGGGTAAAATTTAGCCAGGAGAGATGGATTGGACAGATTCGACCGTCGAA
>DAOQTN010000154.1:0-6427 GCA_035340555.1 Anaerolineaceae bacterium
CCGCAGTTTGTGGCCGCGGGCCAGCATGCGCTGGCCGCCGGCGCTGTTGGCTGCCCGCAGCAGGGCAAATTCGCTGTTTTGATCCAGCAGGAAGATACCCACATGGTAGAAGTTGAAGCGTTCGCTGATCAGGATCGCAACCTGGTTGAGCAATGTCTCCAGTTCCCGGGCCGAGACAATTTGCCGCGCCACATCCGAAACTGTTTGGAGCTGCTGGCTGCGCAGTTGCAGGGAATCATTCTGACGGGCCAGTTCGACGGTACGTTCGTTGACCCGGTCCTCCAACTCGCCAATAAATCCGCGCAACTGCTGCGTCATCAGGTTGAATGTCTGGCCCAACGCGCCGATCTCATCCCGGGTGGTGACGGTGGCCTGTGCATTCATGTCGCCGGCTGCAATGTTGGCAGCTGTTTCCCGCAGTGACAGGATCGGGCGGCTGAAAATTCTGGCAAAGAGGACGGTGATCAAGCCCACAGCGCCAGCCAACAGAATGGCGATCAGGGATGAGGTGCGGTTGCGTTCCTGGAGCAGGTTGATCAGGGCGGTCCGTTCCTGCAGGAAGACGACATTCCAAGGTTTGTTTTTCAGACGGATCGCAACGGCAGACATGCCGCGCGCCGCGGTGCCGCTTTCATACAGATAGGTGTTGAAATACGGATTGGCCCCCGCCTGTTCCAGACTGGTCGCAAAATCAGGCAGATTGGTGTATAACTGCTCGGGGGGCAGATCCGGCAGACGCTTTTGAGCTTGAATGCTGGCAATTTGATCCGCTGTGAGGGGGGCAATGGCCTTGTAGATCTCGCTGGGGCGGGCCAGGTCGGCAATCCGGATGTTAAGTTCATCAATCAGCATGGGGTAGGTTCGCGCACCCAGCAGATTGACTGAAGCCCCCAGTTCTTCCTGCAAGATCAACGCATCATAACGGAGCCGGAGCACCCCCATTAACTGTCCGGAGGAATTTCGCACCGGAGCACTGAAGTAGAGGTAGGCATCCCCATTCTGATCGGAGAACAGGACCGATGAGACAAAAATTTGCCCGGTCCGCAGCGGTTGGACAAAATATTCGCCGGTGTCCTCGCTGCCGCCGGTGAGGGCGGGGTTTGAGTCGTAAACATTCCGCCCTTGCAAGTCCAACAGGCCAATGGAGGTCAGATAGGCTTGTTCCTGGGCTTTGAGTGAGCCAATGGTCAATGCCAGTTGCTGTTCCTGGGAACTGCCTTCCCGCACCATCGGATCAAGATTGAGATAGTTGATGAATGCCGAGAGGCTGGCCGCCCGTTCAACTTGATCCAAATTGGCGCTGAAAAAATCGTCAATCCGGTTGGCGGTTTCCTCGCCGGCCAGTTTAAGCGCCTGATTGGTTTGGTTTTGCACAATGTTGCGGATGAAATCGGTCTGAATGGTCGACAGCAGCAACAGGGGGATCAGGGTGATTGCCAGGGAGCTTGTAATCAACTTTACCGTGATCGTGCTGGTCAGATTTCGCAGCGTAAGGACCCCCAGAAAAATCACGTAAGCTGCGGCGATAATTATGAGAAACAACCTCAGTTGAAAGGACAGATTGCTCAGGTTGTATTGTGGAATGGCGGTGATGATCCCCGCCAGGCCGGAGATCATGGCGGCAACCAGGGTGATGACCACCCCCCAGTCGACGTCCCGGCCGCGTAGTTGTCCACTGATGACAAAAACCCCGGTGATGATGATCAGCGACGCGGCAATCAGCGAGGTGTTGGTAAACAGCAGGGCAAATATGATCAGGGAGAGCTGCAGGGCCCCCAGGCCCACATAAACGCCAACCCGGGGGTCCTTGAAGTTGACCGTTTCCAGGCTGAAAATATTAATCAGGGCCGTCAACATAAAGACCGCGGCGATGATGAATAATTGTATGACCGGTTGGGTGATTCCCTGGCTGAGAAACATCAATCCAATCAGTCCGGCAGCTATGCCGGTGTACAACCCTATCCGGCGATCAAGCTGTAATGGTGTGTCGCGGGATTGGAATTGAGGATCAGGGTTTACGATTTGGGGTGCGGATTGAGTCATGATAAATCTCCGGTTGGCATCTATTGGCCCGCATCCGTTTGACGGAGTTCAACCATTACTTCAGACAGACCCAGCGACCGCCCCAGTTCAACCGCAGCGGTGCTGAGAATGGTGTTCACTTCACTGGATTTACGCAACTGACCGGTGATTTCGCTGACCAGATGTTCACGTTCAGCCCGGTTCTGGATTTCTTCCAACAGGCGGGCATTTTCCAGGGCTACTCCCAGACGATCCACACTCATCTGGACATAATTGATTAGATCCTGGGATGCCGCAGCCGTATCCAATCGGACATCCAAGACTCCCAATACCTGATCACGCATTTTAATGGGCACCGATACCAGTGTCGCGGCGGGCAGGCCGGTTTCATCTGGCAGGCTTCGAACGATGGGAGCCCCGGCGCTCAAGACCTCCCGGGCGGTGTCACTGATGGGTGGTGCGGCCTCAATTTCAGCGCTTGCCTGGTGATATCGGTAGGCAAAAGGACGCCGGGAACTGCGGATATGGGTGCGCCAGGCCTTCAGGGTGCTTTCCTGGGTTCGGGCTTCAAATCTACGCAAGCTGTCTTCCAATTGTTCCATCAGGGATGTTTTTTCAATGGCCACCGCCAATTGATCAGCGATGGTCTGTAAAACCTTGATGTCTTCGGATGCAAATGCCTGTGACCGCTCACTTTGCACATCCAACGCGCCGATGATCCTTTCGCCGACCCGGAGAGGAAGCGCGGCTTCCGATTGCGTTTCAGGCAGATGGGGGTTTTTGAAGTGGGTTGCATCCGTCCCCACGTTCAGGGCCACGCGTGGTTCACCGCGAAAAACCACATTGCCGACAATACCCTCCTCGCCAATTTTCAAACGATGACCCGCTTCCAGCATGGCCTGACCGGCATCGCCGGTTCCGGATTTCAGTACGGCGAATTCGTTTTTTGTGTCGGAGAGAAACACTGCGGTGTAGTACAGTCCAAATTTCTCCTTGATTAGCTGAACGGCGTTTTTTAGCAGTTGATCCAGGTCTGTTTCGGCGGACATTTGGCGGGCCACCTCGCTGGCGGCAGTTAATTGGGCTGCCCGCTGTTCGAGTTCAGTGGTGCGTTCCTGAATACGGCCCTCAAGTGTGTTACGTTCCTGCGCCAGTGCCCGGGTCAGATGCCGCTGGTTGGTCAAACTGACATTCAAACCGTTGGTGGTGCTGCCGATGGAAGTTACCACAACAGTTCCCAACAGGATGAACAGCAGAATATAGGTGATCCAGGGCACCATGGGATTAACCGTGCCCACAAGCAGTGAAATGTCCGCGATGGGCACCGTCCCGGTGGTCACACCGATGGTGATGCCTATCAGGGTCAAGATGCTGAGCAGCAGCATCCAAACGCCGGTTCGCAGCCCAAACAAAACCGCCCCCAAGACGGTCAAGGTCAGCAAGTATATCATTCCTGCGCCGGGTTGCGTGCTGCCAGCCATACTGATGGTGCCCTGCAGGTAAAGGACAACCATGAGAATGGTGCTGCGAAAGCCATAGGGCAGCCGGGTGATCAGTGTCGCCCCCAGCAGCATTGCATATGTCACCGCATAAAAACCTAACAGGATCCATAACTGCCGGGAAGCAGCAACAAAACTGGCATAGGCAAAGATGATCGTGCCGAAGATGAGCGCTCCGACATTGATGTTGCGCAGGATCCGTTCGCGTAGAAGCTGCAGAATATCGCCTTGTTCCTGGTATCCTTGGGGTCGGGTTTGTCGGGAGGTTCCTGCATGATTCATGTTATCCTCACTCTCCGCCCGTCTTGTCGGGTGATACCAGGTGGATGGACACTTCCGCAACTGTGGGCAGATTGCCCAATTCGGATACCGCAGCCTTTAAGATGTCATCCACATTGCTGGCCCGGGAGAAGCGGCTGGTCATTTCACTCATCTTGCGTTCTTGCAGAGCGTAAGCCTGGGATTCCTCAAGCAGGCGGGCGCTTTCCAGCGCCAGGGCGGCTTGCGCAGTGATGGATTCCACAAACTCCAGTTCATCAGGGGTTAAATCCCGTCCACTCATGTCAAGCGTGACTTCCCCGATGGGATTCTCACGCAGCATCAATGGCAGGCGCACTTGCCGGATGGGTTGATCACCCGGGGTCGCCGCGGGATTATGGTGTTCGACGGCAATGTTGCCGTAATTAGCCAGAGTGCGCGCCCAAGCCTCCTCCGTGTAGGCTCGATTCAAGACCCGGATTTCATCCAGAGATTCCTGAGTTTGGTTGAAGAGGGCGGCATTATCCAAGGCGGCTGCCAGGCTGTCGGCCACGCCTTGCAGCACTACAATATCGTCCTGGTCGAAGGCGTTGGCTTCTGTCGACTGGATGGTTAAAGCACCCAATGCCCGGTCGCGCCCGAAGATGGGAATGGCAACCTCCGAACGGGTCAACGGCAGCAGGGGGTTTTTAAACCGCACGGTTTCGGTGCCGACCTCCTGGGAAATCCGGGCCTCTCCCTTGGATATGGCCCAACCAATCATGGAGGCCCCCCCTTTGAGCAGGCGATGGCCGGCGGAAACCATTTTTGAGCCTGCTTCCCCGGTCCCGGCCCGCAGGATGGCCTGCTCGCCGGTTTCATCCAGCAGGAAGACGCCCACGTAATAGAGGTTGAACCGTTCCTTGATCAAATCCACAACTTCCTGCAGGAGGGTTTGGACATCCATTACCCTGGTGATGGAACGCGAGACATCAGCCGCAGTGCGCAACTGGGAAAGCGCCTGGGCAAGTTCTGCCGTACGCTCATCCACCCGGATTTGAAGGTCATCCACAGTTTGACGCAGCTGAGCTGTCATTTTATTGAATGTTTGGGCCAGTGCGCCAATTTCATCGTCGCTTTCAACGGGGGCGGTGCGAGTGAGATCACCCCGGGAGATGGCCACGGCGGTCCGGGTCAACACTTTGACCGGGCGAATGACCTGGCGCAAAATGGCGCTGGTCAGTCCCAGCACCAGCAGGACCCCGGCAGACAGAATGATCAGCGCGGTCCAGCGCTGGTTGTTGACCAGAGCAATGTATTCGGATTGAGGCAATTGGACAATGATGCCCCAATCATCCGGCGTTAAGGTCAAATGCGATACCCAGTTGCGGCCTTCTGCATCGGTAAAGTTGTAAATGCCCGCATTGCCTGCCCGCAGGGCGGCGACGGGAGGATAATCCTGCAGGTCCTGCAACCCGGCCACATATTCCGGATTGGGGTGCGCCATGACCCGGTTGTAGGGGTCCACAACAAAGGCAAATCCGGATTCGCCAATTTTGATCTGGGATACGGCGGTTGTGACTTGGGTCAGTTCCGCAGCAAACATTGCAACTCCGACTATGGCGCCATCCTTCTTGATTGGTGTTGACATCACCAGAGCTGGCGCCCCGCTGGTGCGCCCCTGAAGGATCTGATAGGTGAATTCGTAGTCGTTAATGGCCCCCTTGAACCAGGCCCGGTCAAGATAATTGATTAATTCGTTGTCATCACTGCGCGCCACATTCATCCCAATTTTGTTGGTCGTGCTGACCAGGTACATGTATGGGTTTGCCGCAGCCATGGCTTCCAAAATTGGCTTTTGCTGTGCCGGGTCCATGCTGATAATGCCTGGCTGGAGGGCCAAATTCTTTAGCTGATTGTTATTCACGCTAAGCCAACTGTCCAGCAGGTTGGCAACCCCCTGACTGACATAGACCAATTGCTGTTCAGCCTGGGTCGTCACGGTGCGTTCTGTGAACCGCAGGGACACCAGGACAACGGCAATCAGAATGGGGACTACAATCCCAAGAATCAGGGACAGGATTCTGTTTTGCAGGCGGGCTCGCGATCGAAGGGGTCTTGTCGTTGTTGTCATGGCGACACTCTGTTTCTAAATTTCGGGATCTTGACGGTCAACCTCATCCGGACTGACTGGCTCGCCGTCGGCTGGCGTTTCCGCCACTAATCGGCTCGACAGGCGTACTTCAGCCCGAGTCGCACCCAACGCGCGGGCAATTTCACTTGCCGATGTGCGCAGAATGGTTTGCAGATCGGCGGAGCGGCGGATCTTGCTGGTTATTTCATACAGCTGCCGCTGACGTTCAACCTGTAGACGGATCTGTCGCACCAAGCGGGCATTGGAAATCACTGCCCCCAGGTTGTTACCCAGAGCCTCCAGAATTTGCTCGTCGCTTTCGTCGTAAGCAGCCAGTTTTTTGCTTTCCAGGTTGAGGATGCCAATAAATTGATCGGTAAAGTGAATAGGAATGGCAAGTTCGCTGCGAACGTTCTCCTCCATCGCAATAAATCTGGGATCGTTTTGGGTGTCATCCACACGAATCGTTTTCTCCGTTTGCGCGGCCTCACCCACAATGCCCTCCCCAAAGGGAACAACCAGCGATTCCAGTTCT
>DAOQTN010000155.1:0-6423 GCA_035340555.1 Anaerolineaceae bacterium
CCTTTGAGGCTTTTCGTCTGTTTCTGATGTCCGAACTTTTGTCCGGACATCAGTTGCATTTGCCAATTCACAAATGCATCAAATCCGTTGCCACAGCAACGTTATTAACCATTATAGTCCGATGAATGGGAATGTCAAATCGCCATGACGACTCGCCGACTCGCCGACTCGACGGCTCGGCGGCTCGAAGTTGCTGCCCATGGCGCGCTCAAAACCATGTCTGTAATGATCCTAAACCAAAAAGGGATTGGTTTCGGCTTCCATGGCAACCGTGGTTTCCGGACCGTGGCCGGGGATCAGGCGGGTCTCCGGCGGAAGGGTCAAGACTTGGGAGCGGATGCTGTCCAGTAAGGTGACCTGGCTGCCGCCTGGCAGGTCGGTGCGGCCCACACTGCCGGCAAAGATGAGGTCCCCCACCAGGGCCAGGGCCAGTTCAGATACATAGAACAGGACATGCCCGGCGGAATGGCCGGGGGTGTGGCGGACGGTTACACCCGCCGAACCAATGGACAGGATCTGGCCATGCCCGAAGCTTAAGGTTGGCGCCGGGCCCGGGGTCAGCTGAAAGTTGAACTGGGCGGCACCGCCGCCTTCCTGGTACAACGGCAGATCAGCCGGGTGCAGGCCAAGGCAAAGGTCATCCCCCAAGGCCTGCTGCAGGGTGCGGATGCCAATGAAATGATCAAAATGGGCGTGGGTGAGCCAGATTTGCTTCACCCGCCAGGGCTTCAGGTCGGACAGGATATCCACAACGCCCAAACCGGGATCCACCACCACTGCATCCCGGCTGACGGGATCGGCCAGCAGGATGGTATTGTTCTCCAACGGCCCCAGGACAAACACTTCCAAATGCAGGGTCATGGCCTCGCCCTCCGTCCGGCTGCCAGCAGCCAGACAACAATGTTCAATAATAAAACCGTCCCGATGGCCAGCAGCGCCACCTGATAAACCCATTGCGGATTGCCGGCATACAAATACCCCGCCAAGGGTGGCGCCAGGATGAGGGCCAGGGCGTTGGTGGTTTCCAGGGCGCCATACGCCAGACCGGTCTCCGCCGGGTGAATCAATGTCCTGGCAACGGCCAGGACCATCGAACGGCTGAGGCGATACCCCCCCATCAGGAAATAGCCCAAGGCATAAACCCACAGGCCGTCGCCCCGCCACATAATAATGGCAAACAAGGCCACCAGCGGCAGTCCAACCAGGAAACCAGCCATGGGGGCCAGACCACCCAGCACCAGCATGATGACGGTATTACCCAGGCTGGCGGCCGAGCCCATCCAGCCAATTTGCTCAATGGTCAGCCCGCGTTCGTTTTGCAGGTAGTTAGGGGTGAGGGGCTGGGCCAGGTACAGCGAGAACATGGTGATGAGCGACAAAACAACCAGCATCACAAAACGGGGATGACGGTGCAGCCGGCCTTTAATGTGCTGCTCGGAGTGGTGCTCGGGCGGGGCATTGCGGACAAACAAAACCAGCAGTGTGGAGATGACAAATGCCACTGCCGCGATCCAGTAAACGGTCCGCAAGCCCAGATTACCGGCCACCACTCCCCCCACCGTGGGGCCGATCACCGCGCCAAAATTATAGGCCGCCGAAGCATACGTCAGGGCCCGCCCGGCACCCAGCCCACCCCGCACCCGGGTGATGTAGGCATTCATGGGGGCCAGGGCAAAGGCGGTCAACCCGTAAAGCAGCAGACCAACGATAAAGGTCGTCAGGGAATTGGCGGCGGCCATGGCAACGGCTGCTACCGCCCCCAGTCCCCAGGAAAGCCACATGATCCGGCGCGGGCCAAACCGGTCCGACAGATAACCTGTTGGAATCTGGGAAATCGCCATGGCAATGCCCATGCCGCCGAACACTTTGCCAATCAAAACCGGGTCGGCACCCCACTGCTGCAGATAAAGGGGTTGAAAATAAACAAACAAGCCCTCCCCGGTGCCCCAGGCAAACAGGGAGATCATGACCAGGAGCAGGTCCCGGGTCATAAAGCGGTCACCCGGCGGATAAAGCGCGTGGCGGTTTCAAGCGCCAAAAAGCGCGCCGGCTCCCGGGTGATCATGTGGCCGCTATTTTCGACCCAGACCAGTTCTTTGTCAGTTGACCCCAGACAAGCCATGATTTTGGGGGCATTGTCCGGCGACACGCTGCCATCATGGCGGGCATGCATCAACAGGGCCGGAACCCGCACCTCCGGCAGGGACCGGCGGACTTCAGCGAGCAGGGCGTTGAGTTCCACGATCTGGCGGGAGGGGTAGTAGGCATAGCTGACATGCCCCTGCGCCGAGGCGGGATCATACCAACCGCTGGTGGGTTTGGCCACCTGGGGAAAAAGCCAGTGCAGCCAGCGCAAATAGGGCAACCGGGGATCATGCTGGAGTTCATACGGCGCTGACAGGGCGACCACACCGGCCATCGGGTAGCGCGCCGCGCTGAGCAGCGCCAGTGCGCCACCCATCGACAGCCCCATGACCACCACCCGGTCAGTCGCTCCGCTGAGGATCGCCAGGCCATCCTCAATTGAAGCCAGCCAGTCCCACCAGCGGCAGCGCAGCATATCGGCAATAGTGGTGCCGTGTCCCGCCAGGCGAATGCCAAGCGTGGTGAAGCCCTTGGCGGCCAGTTCGGCCCCCATCCAGCGCATTTCGGTGGGGGCACCGGTAAATCCGTGCACCAGCAGGCAGCCCACCCGCCCACCCGGATAGAAAAAGGGTTCAGCCGTGGGTATCAACTGTGGCTTGACCATTTATCCACTCCTACCCAATGGTAATCAGCTCACGCGGCAGGGTGGAAAGGGTTTCACATCCCCCGGCGGTGATGATGACATTATCCTCTATCCGGACCCCATTGCGGTCCGGCAGATAGATCCCCGGTTCCACCGTGTAAGCCATGCCCTCGGCCAGCAGCAGGTCGTTTTCCCCATAAATATAGGGGGCTTCGTGTCCTTCCATGCCGATGCCGTGGCCGGTGCGGTGGATGAAGTAAGCGCCGTAACCGGCCTGATCAATCACCGCACGAGTGATCTCATCCACCTGGCCGGCGGGGAGGCCCGGGCGTCCGGCCGCCCGGCCGGCGGCATTGGCCTGCCGGACGATCTCGCAGATTCGGCGGCACTCTTCATCCACATCCCCGACGGCAAAGGTGCGGGTCAAATCGGAGATATATCCATCATGAGCCGCCCCCCAGTCAATCACCAACAGATCGCCGGACTGGATCGGCCGGTCACCGGGTGAAGCATGGGGATTGGCACCATTGGGACCCCCGGAGACGATGGGCTTGAATGGAAAAGCTGAATCCGAGCCGGAGCGCAGCAGCTGCAGCGTCAATTCACCGGCGATCTCCCGTTCGGTCATGCCAATGCGGATAAGCCGCAGCGTTGCACCCAGAGCATTTTCCGCAATCTGAACCGCGCGACGCATGCAGGCCACCTCGGCCGGGGATTTCTGCAACCGGAGCTGGGCCAGGGGTTGCGCCCCGGAAACCAGCCGGGCTTGGGGGGCCGCCGCCTGAAGGTATTGAAATTCCAAAAACCGCAGCAGGGTGGGCTCAACGCCAATTATCCGACCATCCAGGCGGGCGGCCTGGGCGGCCCGAGCAAAAACAGCCCCCCAGCCGGCAGGGTTTTCCCCATAGGGGAAGGGTTCCAGAGTAATGCGGGACTGCGGAATCTTGGCCTGCTCGAGTTCCGGCAGGACCATCATCGGACTGGTCCCGGGGGAGAGCAGCAGGACCACCGGGCGTTCCATCAGGTGGAACTCCAGGCCGGTCAGGTAGGTAAGGGTGGGGCCGGGATTTAAAGCCAGCACATCCAGCCCATGGGCAGACATCAGGGTATAAAGCCGGTTCAGGCGGTCAGTGGTCATGGGTACCTCCAAGGCTGATTATAATCCATTCTGACAGTCCCGATGTCGTCCGGTCACCCCCGGCGAAACCTGTCAAATCAGCCAGCACCCATTTTGAGCGCCAATCCATTCACAAGGCCATCCACCAACGGGGATTTTTGTCGGGCAGTTTGGTGCTTCTACCTTCAGGTCATTGGCCAGGTCCATTTTAGGACACTGCCCCCGGTGAGTGGGCAGCGAGACAGGGGACAGCGAGACGGGGGACAGCGAGACGGAGGACAGGAGCCGAGGGCCCAATAAAGCCATTGAACAGGATCAAGAGCCGCCGCAGGATACAAATGACAAAACCCGGCGACAGCAATGTTCCGGCAATTTTACTGGCTTTGCGCGTCAGGCCCCTCCCCCCGCACTGTGTCCCTCCGCAAAATCGACCGTGCCGGATCCGGCAATCATCTAACATTTTTTTCAAATGGCCGTTATTTTCCGAAGTCTTCAGACTCAGGCATGTTTACCAGCCGGAATTAAGCTCCACCCTGGCCCAATCAATGGGGTTTTCAGGATACAAGTCGGGCGCATCAGTTGTGCCGGATTGGTACAGGTTGGTATTGTTCCAACCTGCGCCCGCGGGCCAGGGCCAGGCAAATCGGGTAAAGCTGAATACCGATTGCGGTTCAAAGAGAAAAGCTGACGTGGTTTTCACCTTGGACAGATCCGCAGTGGAGTCTGGGGATAGCGTTGAAATGGAAGCCTCAATTGCCACCCCGCGATCCGTCCAGGCAAAAAATCGTTCATATCGCAGCGTACTCCAACTGATGAAATTTGGTTTCCGATACCGTTCGGCCAGGTCAATCAACTGCAACTTATCGGTTGGATTGGCATCATTCGGGATTATCAGAAGTATCCCTTGCACCTTTAACTGCTCCGGCTCGAACCAGACTTCCACCCACTTCCATCCCAGGTTTTGACGATCCTGATAGACATCAATCAGGAATCCACCCCGCTCTTCGGTATTGTCCGGCAGCCCCAGAATACTGACCACATCTGTCCGGGTTGATAATCCCGGGGTTATGCCGCGCCAATCCGGAACCTCAAAGGTTTTTGTCCTGCCGGTTAACAGTAAGACCAAACCCACGATCAGGGGAATAACCAGCACCAGACTCAACCCGGAGATCCTTTTGGAAATTTTCATATTTTTAAATTCGCACCCACCCAATCGATCACCATGCCGGCAGTGTCTAGCTCGGATGAGCTTTTGTGTCCGCGTCGCCAGCCGGCGCGGCTTTTTTCTTTTTCCGGCGTCTCTTGCCGGACAGGGAAACATCCAGACCGTGGGCGGCCGCCTCAACCAGGGTTTGCAGTATTTTGACCCGGGCAAAGTACTTGTCATTGGCCTCGACCACGGTCCAGGGGGCTGGCAGCGTCGACGTTTTCAGGAGCATCTCCTCAACCGCGGCGTTGTAAAGCAGCCACTTTTCCCGATTGCGCCAATCCTCGTCGGTCAGCTTCCAGGATTTGGCCGGATCATCCTGTCGGGCCTCAAAGCGCGCCAGCTGTTCTTCCGGGCTGATCTGGAGCCAGAATTTCGCCAGAATCATGCCGGAATTGACCATCTGGCGCTCAAATTCATTGATTTCGCGATAAGCCCGGCGCCAGGCAGCTTCGGTGCAAAAACCCTCCACCCGCTCAACCAGGACCCGGCCATACCAACTCCGGTCAAATATCTGGATCTGTTTTTCTTCAGGTGGTTTGAGCCGCCGCCAGAAACGCCAGAGATAATGGTGCGTTTTATCTTCACCGGCCGGGGCGGCTATCGAATAAACCTCATAGCCACGCGAATCCAGTTCTTCAGTGATCCGCTTGATGGCGCCGCCCTTACCGGCGGCGTCCCAGCCCTCAAAAACAACAATCAAGCCGCGCCGCCGTTCATACAGCAAATGTTCATAGGCCAACAACTGTTCCTGCAGGGGTTCAAGCTGCTGCTGATAAGCCGTTCGATCCAGGGTTTGGGCCAAATCCACCCGTTCAAGCATGTGGCACCTCCTCAGCCTGCGGATCGTCAGACAGGGCGGGCATTTCCGGGATCGGCTTGTGGCGCTGTTGCAGGGCCGACTCAAGCCGATGATTGACGGTATCCAGCACCCGGAGACGCGCCCAGTAGCGATCGGTGGCTTCCACGATTGTCCAAGGGCCCCATTCGGTATCAGTACGGGCAAGCATTTCCTCAATGGCCAGGACATAGTCGTCATATTTTCGATGATGTTCCCAATCCTCTTTTTGCACCCGCCAGGATTGGAGCGAGTCCTCCTCCAACTTTTTGAAGCGTTTCTTTTGCTCCCCCTTGCTGATATGCAGGAAAAATTTGATGATCACATAGCCGTCATCGGTCAGCGTCCGCTCAAAATCGACGATATCCTGATAGGCCTGCTCCCAAGCCGGGCGCGGGGTGAAGCCTTCCACCCGCTCCACCAGCAGCCGGCCATACCAGCTGCGATCAAAGAGGCCAATCTGACCATAGTTCGGCAGACGCAGCCAGAAGCGCCAAAGCCAAGGCATTTGGATATCGTCGATTTTGAGCGGA
>DAOQTN010000156.1:0-6367 GCA_035340555.1 Anaerolineaceae bacterium
TCCCGGGACAGGGGTCGATTATGTGTCAGCACCAAAAAGCGCTTATTGGGATAATAGTGATAAAGTAATCGCAACCGGTACAACAGGATCAACGTTTTGCCACTGCCCGCCACCCCGTTGATGATGTTCAATCTGAAATCCGTGCCCAGTGCCTGGCCCTCAGCTGCAATATCCAGGTCTGCCTTAAGGGCCGCTTCCTGATCATAATCCAACAAATAATCCGTCAACCCGGCATTCAATCGCCGCGGATCCCTCATTCGCACAGTCATCCCCCTGGGGACAACAGCTTCCGGGGTGAAGCGCTGGCGGAGGATTTCCAAAGAAATTGTCTCCAGTGCCTCAGCCGGGAGATAAGCTTCCCAGGACAGGCCCGAGTCGGACTGCACAAGATCCCGACCTACCCAGTGGGGATCACCCTCAGGACGCTCCGGTCGACTGGCCAGGACCTGTTTGTGGGAAATATTGGGGAAAACAACCAAGGTTTCAATCTGTTGGCGGGGGCCCAATTTAAGTGACCGGACAAACTCACCCAACACCAGGTTTTCCGTCTGTCCCGGAGGAGAATGGTCAGGAGCCAGCAGTTGCAATTGAGCCGCCGGAGCCACCTGAGATGTGGATGCTGAACTGACCTTGATAAGCAGAGCCCGCCCATCCCGGGTGATCATCAAGAAATCCGGCGCGTCTTTCTGCCAGGGAGCCAGGTGATGCCAAATATAAAATGTATCCGGTAACGCCTTAAGCGCCCGAAAGACTCTCAAAACTTCACCGGGCATGGTTTGGGGGAGGGATTCAGGCAGGATATGAGCCATGATTTACATCACCAGACCATCAGGTAAACTCAAATACAGACACTCATCCAGCAAACCGCGCAGCAGAGCTATGCTTTCAGAAACCCCAGGCCCGGCGGATTCCGCTGCCAGCATGTGATGGCTGCCAATCAAAATCAGCTTCGTACGCGGGCGGGTTACTGCAACGTTCAACCGCTGCGGTTGAAACAGGAAATCAGATACTTTTGCAGCAAATGCCGCGCTGGCGGTGGCAAAGGAGATGATCACCACTTCGCGTTCCTGCCCTTGCATGCGTTCAACGGTGTCAACCACAATTTTCTCGGTCTGTTGATGGTCCTCAATCGCCCGGCGCAGTCGGCTTCGGATCAAGCGGCTTTGAGCCCGGTAAGGGGTCACCACACCGATCTCCTCCGGAGATATATCATGAGCCAATAAGGCCATAATCAATTCAACCGTGGCATCGGCCTCACTGCGGCTACGTACCGTGGTATTCTCATGACATAGGTCCAGAAAAACCACCGGTGCGGCAGGATCGAGCACCGTATCCCAAGGAGTGTGGCAACCATTAAGTTTCAACCGGCGTAAAGCCGCCGTTTCACTGGGCTGCAGTTCCCCGCGATAAAAGGTCCTGCTGGGCCAGCGCGACAAAGCATCATTCAACCGGTAGGTGATGTTCAGCATGGTTTCATTACCCCGTCCGGCCAGGTAGGCGAAAATGGACATCTGGGCTGTTTGCTCATTTGACAGAAGGCTGACCGGTGGCAATTGATTTTGATCGCCGATAAAAACATATTTATCGCCAGCCATCATTCCCATAATGGCCAGCGGGAGGGTGATTTGCGAGGCTTCATCAAAAAGGACCACATCGAATTCCACATGCTTCAACCGGTGGCTGTACAGGGCAAATGGGGTTGCTCCAACGACATAGCCATCGGTCAAATCGCCAAACCGGGAATCGGCAAATGTCCCATAGTTCGGGACAGACAGGTCACCAATCTGCCGATCTGAACCAATTTTACAAACCGGGATGTCCGCATCAACCTGTGGAATTTTATTCAAGGCATTGTGAATTGCCCGATGGGTCAAGGCTGTGACCAGAACCCGTTTTCCATCTGCCACCAGAAGCCGCGCCAATTGCGCCAGCACCCAGGTTTTGCCGGTTCCGGGGGGCCCCTGAATCAGGTGCAGCAGGTCTGCTGCGTAGGCTTGTGCCACGGCTTCCATCTGGGTATCGTTTAGCCCAAATTCAATGCCTTGAATTTGAGCATATTCATACCGGGCATAATCTGTTTTTGGCGTCAGTATCCCCTGAAGCAGCGGCAGAACAATGGATCGCCCTCGCAGCGAGTCGGCGGCAGCATCCAACGCGGACATATAAAAAAGACTTGAATCAAACCAATCCTGATCGGCAATCCAGCCGCGGGGATTGCGATAAGCCTCCATGATCGATTCGTTGCTGATCAGGGCTGCTTCCAAATCGGTTTCATCGTCGTATTGGAGGTCGACGTGCAGCGCCGCCGGATCATGGGGATCACCTTGATGCAGGACAAGCAAATCCCCTTCCCGAAAACGGGATTCATTTGTTTCGCAACGCAGACGGATAAAGTCATTTTGAATCCGGGTGATTTCCAATCCATCAATCGCCCAACCGTGTGCCACCCGTTCGTGCAGCGGATAGGCCCATTGGCGCTCCAAGGCTTCTGCCTGGGCAGTGGCTTCTTTTTGCACAAATTCCCGTAAACGGGTGATGAATTCTGAAGAGGTGGTCATATCCGTACAGTTTCCGGCTTGTAATGAGGCCAGGGAATAAATCTTCCCAGAGTGATGCAAAATAAGACATCAGGCGATGTGATCAATAGTATGCAAACTGTTTTTCAAATAGCGCCCGACCGCTGCAAGTCTGCTTGCCAGGCAACAATCCCTGCCGTGCAATGATTGGCTTCCGGTGGCCACGGTTGATTGCGTTGTTCGTTAGGGATTGTCATCGGTTCCCGGCAATTCCCACCAAGCCCTGGCAGAGAAGGTGCAGCAAGTTGCAGCCTATTGATAAAGTGCCTTGATTGCAGTATAGCATATATTTTCCGGGCAGCTCCTGGCCGCACTGGCATCCCGGCATACGGCAAGATTTCCAACAGTCTTTTCAGGCAACCGGCAGTGGGGAGCGAGGCCTCCGCCTCCCCCCTAACGCACCTTATCAGGGGTTTGCAGGAATGGCACAGCGGAAACCTAATTCATCACTGCTGCTGTTGGAATCCTCTTGAAACCGTGCGGCTGTGCGGATCAGGAGCAGGGCGTCATTCCAATCCCCCCCCCGGGTTACCCGCATGGTGCCTGCAGCCGGACCGGTGGGATTATCGTCTGGCGAAGAAGTGTAGTAGGCGGTGGCGTGCCAATCCTGACACCACTCTCTTACATTTCCGGCCATGTCCAAAGCCCCATATGGGCTCGCTCCTGCCGCGTAAGAGCCAACCGGAACCGGGCCATTCAAATTATCAAAATTCAGCAATCTGGCACTGGGAGCAGTATTACCCCATGGATATAAACCACCCTGGGTTCCTCGGGCCGCCTTTTCCCATTGTGCCTCCGACGGCAATTGGCGGCCAGTCCATTCACAATAAGCCTGTGCATCATTCCAGGACACCTGGACCACCGGATATGATTCAGGATAGGCTGCGCCGCTGCCCGGACCGATCGGTTCCCGCCAGTTTGCGCCTAAAATGGCTGAATCAAGCCTTTCTCCAAAGCCGATCGTTTCAGCATCAGTGACATATCCGGTCTGATCAACAAACTGGGAGAACATCTCCTTGGTAATTTCGGTGATGTCAATCCAATAGGCATCCAGATAAACCCGATGCTGGGGCAATTCATCAACAAAAAGCTCATATTCCTTGAAGTCCTGCTCCTGGGAGCCCATCAGAAATTCTCCAGCCGGAACGCAAACCAGGGTCATGCCATCAATCGGCGCAACCCAGATCTGGTCGATCTGCGTGCAGGCCGGGGGTTGATTGACCGAGGTTGGATCGCCAGTTTCAGTTCGGATGGGTGAGGAACCGGGTTGTTGTCCCTTCAGGATGGATCCAATAATGACCAGCAGAACGATAATGATTATCCCGACCAGACCCGCCAGACCCGCCAGACCCGCCAGCCAAATGGGGATGACAGCCCCCCTGTGCTTCGGGACCTCTGCAACCGGAGATAGCCGTCTCAAATCCACCGCTGGCTGATTTGGTCCCGGGTCCTGCTTCAGATCAGCAATGGGGGAGGCGGTCAACTCCCCGGAGGTTGAAATTTCCCGCGGCAGCTCCTCCTGTCGCTCAGTCAGTTGTTTCGCTACATTTTTTAAAGCCTGAACCAATTCGGCCCCATCCCAAGGGCGTTCCT
This sequence comes from Anaerolineaceae bacterium, assembly GCA_035340555.1. Taxonomy (GTDB): domain Bacteria; phylum Chloroflexota; class Anaerolineae; order Anaerolineales; family Anaerolineaceae; genus JAGOFZ01. The sequence goes on from DAOQTN010000156.1 coordinate 4,170, forward strand.
GGGGTGCTTCGGACAGCATCCGCGCGACAAGATCGTCCAGAGGTTCAGGCACGTCGGGGCGCAGTTGTTTCAGGCGGGTACCTGGACGCATGGTACGATAGGCACGTCCGGAGAGCATTTCAAACAAAATAACCCCCAGGGAATAAACGTCCGAGCTGGGGGATAAAAGGATAGAACCATGTTCCTGCTCCGGGCTCATATAAGCCGGTGTCCCTTGGGGGTGGAGGAATAAGTCATCATCCAAAATAGAGCTTTGCGTTTGTTGGGTGGTCATCACCTGGGCCAATCCTAAATCCCCAATGCAGGCCCGGCCCGAGGAATCAAACAGAATATTCCCCGGTTTTATGTCCCGATGAACCACCCCGGCCTCATGCAAGGCGGCAAGCCCGGCGGCTATGTCCAGGGCAATCTTCAATGTCTCGGGAACACTATGAACCGGCTCAAGCCGCAAGCGATCTGCCAGTGATCCCCCTGGCGCATATTCCATGACCAAAATTAATCGCCCATTTTGGGCATCCGGAGAAAAACGAAAAACGCGGAGAATTTCCTGACTTTTCAAGACCAAGCCAAGCCTGGCCTCAAGCATGAATCGGTTTTGTGCCCGCGCAGCCATCGATTCAGTCAGCCCATCTCGATGGAGAATCTTCAAGGCAAAAAGCTGGTTGGCATGCACGGCCCGGGCGCGGTAAACCTGCCCAAATCCGCCCTCCCCAATGAGCGCTTCAATGACGTATTCATCCAGGACAATCTCACCAGCTTTATATAATGACATAGGCACATCCCCGGACAGGCTGATGAGGTTATTATATCATCCGGCGCCTGGAGTGGCTTTCTTCCAGGCCGGGCAGCTGAGGAGGAATCCACGAGCAGAGCTGAAAAACACCAGAACCCGGGGTGTTGCTACCTGGACAGCCCCGCCAAAACAGGCTGCACTACCGCGGCAAGATGAGTGGCATTGGTCGATCCTAATCGCGGGCTTAGGACTTGCGTGGATTATGGCTGCACTACCGCGGCAAGATGAGTGGCATTGGCCCGGACCTGCAGGGATGGAATCGCAATCCCTTATCGGCCCCGAATCGCATCACTGTCGACGTTTAACAAGTCAGCCAGGATTTGTTCCTTGATCAGCCGCCGTAAAAGTTCGTGCATCCGGTAGTGGTCCGCGACGCTCCGGGACAGCAGACACTTGTCCGCCAGATCATCCAACTGCTGTTTGGTCGCAGGCAGGATCGCTGCCAGATCCGAAAAAGAAAATTCTGCCGGGAGCTCGCTGCAGGACTGCAGAATCCGCTGTTCTAACTGGGTCAACAAACGCCAGGAACTGCCGAAAACCGCCCGCATGCTGCTGTGACGCTCCGGAAGGTCATTCGCCAGTGCCGCAAGGGCAGCCGGATCCTGGTCCAGTCTGGCATTGATTTCGGAGAGACTGTAACGGGTTGTCCAGGGAGCGGCCAGTTCAATGGCCAGGGGATTGCCCTCCAATTTCCGGCAAATCTGAACAATCCGGGACAGGCTGTCATCCGCCAAGGGAATGACACCTCCGGCTCGTTCGGCGGTTTCGATGAACAACTGGATCGCGGCATCGTCCTGATTTCCCGGTGCGTCCTCCTCATCCGGGATCGGCAGGCCCTCCAGGCGCATCATATAACCAGCCTGAAAATAAAGCATTTGCCGGGTGGTCAGGACAATCCGCAGATTCGGCACCCGGTTCAGCATATCCAAAAAACAATCCGCACAGGTGGAGTAATTCTCAAAACTGTCCAAAACCAGCAGCATTTTTGCCCCCCCAACCTGGGTCATCAACTCCGCCGGATGGATTTGAGAATCTCCGGATAGAAAAGGCAGCTGGTTAAGCAGGGCCTGGCTTAATATTTGGAAGCCCTCCAACCTTGAGGAAAGGGCCTCCGGAAAAGCCTCCAACGAACACCACCAAACACCATCGGGAAACCGCTCGTGGACCAATTCGGCAACATGCTGCGCCAGACGGGTTTTACCAATGCCGCCCTCCCCGACCAGCGTAACCCAGCGATAGGAAAAAATCAGGCGGCTTAGTTTATCCACCTGGGCCTGTCGCCCAAAGAGGGGGGTTAAAGCCGGGCGGATGTTCCCCGGATGCGGCACCGGCGGAGGGGGAGGCGAGGCAGCAGGATTGGTCAATTGTTGGTAAATCAAACGGGTTTCTGCCGCCGGTTCACTGT
>DAOQTN010000157.1:0-6365 GCA_035340555.1 Anaerolineaceae bacterium
TCGGCCTGGGCCAGCGCGAATCCATTGCGGATGTGGCCCGGGTGCTCTCGGGTTATGTCGATGCCCTGATGGCCCGCGTTTTTGCCCACGACCACGTGCTGGAACTGGCCAAATGGGCCAGCATCCCGGTCATCAACGGTTTGAGCGACTATAATCATCCCTGCCAGGGTATGGCCGATGCGCTGACCATCCTGGAAAAATTCGGCAGCCTGAAGGGGCTGAATGTGACCTATGTTGGCGATGGCAACAATGTGGCCATCTCACTGATGCATGTGTGCGCAAAACTGGGCGCCAACTTCACCATTGCCAATCCCGAGGATTACGACATCCTGCCCGCGGCCATCGAAATCGCCCGCGGTTTTGCCACTGCCAGCGGCAGCAAATTGACCTTCCTGCGCGATCCGCATGACGCGGTGCGCGGTGCGCACGTGATCTACACCGACACCTGGACCAGCATGGGCCAGGAAGCCGAGACGAAGAAGCGCGAACTGGTCTTCCCGCCCTACCAGGTCAACGCCCATCTGGTCAGTGAAGCCGACAAGGACGTCATTGTTCTGCACTGTCTGCCCGCCCACCGCAACCACGAAATCACGGACGAAGTGGCCGATGGACCGCATTCAATGCTCTTCCCCCAGGCCCACAACCGGCTGCATGCCCAGAAGGCCGTTCTGGTGACGCTGTTCGGCAAAGCCTGATCCGGCAGCCATAACTTTTACCGCAAACAACACCTGGGACGAAGGATTCGTTCCAGGTGTTGTTGAAAAACACCCCCCCGGAGATTATTGACATGGACTGGATGCAACATTATCAATCCCATAAGATGAGCGCGGCCGATGCTGTGCAGCTGATTAAATCGGGTCAGCGGGTCTTCATGACCGGCAACTGCTCCGTGCCGCATGCCCTGCTGGCAGCCCTGGTTGAGCATGCCCCCACCTTGCACGATGTGGAAATCTGCCAGGCGCTGACGGTGGCCAACGGGGATTATGTCGCCCCGGCCATGGATGGTCATCTGCGGGTCAATTCCCTCTTCATCAGCCACAACGTGCGCAAGGCCATCTGGGAAGGTCGGGCTGATTTCACCCCGGTGCTGCTTTCTGAACTGCCGCTGCTGTTCAAACGGGGCATCCTGCCGATCGATGTGGCACTGATCCATGTCTCCCCCCCGGATGAGGATGGTTACTGCACCCTGGGGGTGGAGGCAGGTCTCTCCATTACAGCCGCCGAAGCCGCCAAAATCCGGATCGCCCAGGTCAACCGACAGATGCCGCGCCTGATCGGGGATACCCGGATGCATGTATCCCGCCTGGATGCCATTGTCGAAGTTGATGAGCCGCTCTCGGAACTGGCCATGGGCGAGGAGGGCGATCAGGCCCTGGTGCAGCAAATCGCCGGTTACATTGCCGACCGGATCCCGGACGGGGCGACCATGCAGCTGGGGATCGGGGCCATTCCTGACGCTGTCCTGAAATACCTCTTCCACAAGAAGGATCTCGGGGTGCATTCAGAATTATTCTCAGACGGGGTCATTGACCTGGTCGAAGCCGGGGTGCTGACCGGTGCCCGCAAAACGCTGCATCCCGGAAAAATCACGGCCGGTTTCCTGCTCGGCACCCGGCGACTGTACCAATGGGCGGACAACAATCCCCTGGTGGAAATTCAGCGCACCGAGCACGTCAACAACCCCTTCGTGGTCTCCCAGAATCGGAACATGGTGGCGATCAATTCGGCCATCGAGGTGGACTTCACCGGCCAGGTGTGTGCCGACAGCATCGGCACACGCTTCTATTCCGGTGTGGGCGGACAAAATGACTTCATTTATGGAGCCTCCCTCTCGGAGGGCGGTCTGCCCATCATTGCCCTGCCAGCCACCACCACCCTGCGCGACGGGACGGTCATCAGCCGCATCACCCCGACCCTCAAACCAGGGGCCGGGATCACCACCGGACGCAATCATGTCCATTTCGTGGCCACCGAATACGGCCTGGTGGATCTATACGGTAAATCCATCCGGCAGCGCACCCAGGCCCTGATCTCGATCGCCCATCCGGATTTTCGGGATGAGCTGACCCGGCAGGCCAAAGAACTGAATTACATATAAAACCTCAGTTGAGATATCATCTGGCAAAAATCAACTGATCAGTCATCACAGGCGTACGGGGGGGTACGCCTGTGATTTTTTATTAGTCCGGGCATGAGATGGCCCCTGCGTCCGAACCAAGCCTCCAAGCATCAGCTTGCGGTCGGATCAACTCGACCCAGCATCACGCCATCGGCGGATCAATCTGTTCCTTCCCATAAAATGTAACGCTCATTCTGGTAGCTTTTTGACCAGGCCGGGTCGGCCGCCAGATTCTGGTTGATGGTGGGGGTGTCCGCGGGGGTGATGATGACATCCGGGGGATTGGGCAACTCACCTAAAACGTCGTAGAGGCAGGCCGGGGAATCTGTTTTTTTGCATTCCGCCAACCTTGAAACCAGTTCCAGCTGCCGGGCGTAGCTGCCCAGCCACTCCCCGCCCCAACTGGCGGCGGCGGGAATCCGCTGCAGCAAATATGGAAACCACTCCGCCTCCTCGGCCGCGGCCACCACGAGAAAAACAGCCACCTGGTCGGTGCGGGAGCGGACGTACGCCGCCAGGTCCATGGTCTCGGTTTTAATCAGGGAAGGATTACCGGCAGGAATGGTCCGCCAGCCCAGCTGGTAAAACAGTCCCGTCACAACCAGCAGGAAGAGGACCGGACGCCAGGACCATGCCGGGGACCGCTCAAGTGGGGACAATTGTTCCGCCGGGGACCGCTCAAGTGGGGACAATAGTTCCGCCGGAGTTCGGGTCGGGGTACCCGTCAGGGCGTGGGCCAGGGCACTGGCCAGCAAACCGATGGCCACCGCCCCGCAGGTGATCAGGTACCGGTCCCCCTCGGACATGAGGACCAGCATCAAACCAAACCAGACCGGCAGTACACCCAGCCGGTTGAACAGGGCGTAAATCAGCCCCAGCAGGATCAGCCCCCAGACAAACTGCAGTTTGTAGATGGCATGCAGGGAACTCTCAAACCAGGGCAGCAGCCGGGCCGGATCATGGAAAAAGTTCAGGAAGTAATTGTTGCCGTGGGACTGGAAAGCTCCGGAAAATATCTGCCAGCCGTGCCGTCCAACCATTACCACCGTCCAGGGGGCCACCAGCACCAGTACCGCCAGGCCAGTGATCAGGCCGGTGGCAAGGGTCTGCTTTTGCCTGAGATGGGTCAGGGTGTGGGCCGCCACAAATAAAAACACAAATTCCGCATAGCCCAGATGGGTCAGGGCGGTCAGAGCCATGAAGAGGCCCGCCAGCAGAGCAGGCAGCCGCTGGTGGCGCTGAAAGGACTGCAAGTAGAAATAAACGCCCCACAGCGCAAAGAGAAAAGCCAGAGCGCGCACAACCCCACCGGAAGTACCGTGTATATAGAAGATGCGCTGTGAGGTGGCCACCACCAGCGCGGCAATCACCGCGGCGCTGCGGGAACGTGTCAGTTGAAAGGTCAGCAGCGCCAGCGGCAGGAGGGCCAGCAGGGAAAATAGGGGCGGGGCAAAGCGCAGGTAGGTGAAATCGGAGATGGGCAACATCGTGGTTACCAGTCCCATCAGATAAAAGCCGACCGGCGGGTAGGCAAACGGCATGCCGCCGGGGCCATAATACGGCACGCTGTCCGGCAGCCGGAAACCGGCTGCAACCAGTTCATCCGACATCAGGGTGTATAAACCCGCATACCCCGTGGGATGATCATACCGAAAAGCCACTGTAAACAGCAACGGTAGCGCGAGCACCAATGGGAAAATCAGGAAGCGGTATCCGGTTGCCGCGGCCGGGAGCAGGTGCCCCAGGCCATCAGCGGCCCGGCAAACCAATTTCAGCCCCCCCTGGACCAGGTGTCCCAACCCAAGCCAGGGCCGATGACGCAGAGCAAAAAAAGCGTACCCCACTCCCCCAAGCAGCACCAGCACTGCCAGGGCCAGGAGCGGCCGCAAGCGGGCAAAGAAAAAGCGGTTGGGCAGCAGGGTGGTGAACGTCACCAGCAGCAGCGCCGCCCCGACCAGCAACAGGACAAACAACAGGGTCGTGATGGCGGGTGAAAACTGAAACAGCTTCTCCAGGTGTCGGGCACTGCGCCCACCCCGGGCGGCCATGATGGCAGCTGCGCCCGCGAGTAAACCAACAACGGCCATGACAAAGACCAGCAACCAGCGGTTCAATGAGACGCCCCACAACCACTGGTTCTCCAAATCAGAAGGGGCGCTCAGCGTCACGGCGATCGCGCCGGCGGCGCAGATCAAAACATAGGCCAGATAAAGAACAAGTGGTTTGGTTTTCATAAGTCCTGTTTTTTCCAGCCGTCTTCGGCGCGGGGTGGTTCAGTTTTGAGCCTGGGGCTTGGGACCCGGCATTCACCCGAGAACGCCAGCGTGGTAAATGCCCCCACCACAGTCCTGCCAGGCGGAGGGTCTTCTGCTGTATTCTAACACGATGTAAAAACCGGTCGACAGCAATCGGCCGCAGTTCCACAGATAAATTTCGGCGAAAATGTGATTTAATAGATATAAGATTGAACTCAGGAGAATGCCATGACACGCAGAGCCAGAATTGTTGCCACGCTGGGTCCCAGCAGTAAAGATGAAGCGACCATTCGTGCCCTGATATTGGCCGGACTGGATGTGGCCCGCTTGAACTTTTCCCACGGCACGCATGCCGATCATGCCGCCCGGATTGCCACGCTGCGCCGGCTCTCGGCCGAGTTGGGACGGCATGTGGCCATCCTGCAGGACCTTCAGGGGCCCAAGCTGCGGGTGGGCACCCTGCCCGAGGGCGGACTTCAATTGGCCGCCGGGCAGCGGGTGGCCTTAACTCCGGTGGAGATTGCGGCCGGGGCGCGGCCAGGCGTGACGGTGATTCCGATGGACGTGCCCAACCTGGCCCACTCGGTGCAGCCGGGCAACCGCATTCTGCTGGATGACGGGCACCTGGAAATGCAGGTCACCGAGGTGATGGAAGAGACGGTGGAAGCCACGGTAACACTGGGCGGACTGCTGAGCTCCCACAAGGGGGTCAATCTACCGGGAACTCATCTGGACATCCCGGGATTTACGGAAAAGGACCGCGAGGACCTGGGATTTGGGCTGCAGCAGGGGGTCGACATGGTGGCCATTTCCTTTGTGCGCACCGCGGCGGATGTGGAGACCGTGCGCCGGGCCATCCGCCAGATGGCCCCCCAGCAGGACGATACCCCCATCATCGCCAAGCTGGAACTACCCGAGGCCATTGAAAACCTGCATGACATCGTGCACGCCGCCGACGGCGTGATGGTGGCTCGCGGTGACCTGGGGGTGGAAACCTCGCCGGCTGCAGTGCCGATCATTCAAAAAGAGATCATCCGCATGGCCAACCGGCATGCCAAGATGGTCATCACCGCCACCCAGATGCTGGACTCAATGATCCACAATCCCCGCCCAACCCGGGCCGAGGCCTCCGATGTGGCCAATGCCATATTTGACGGCACCGATGCGGTGATGCTCTCCGGTGAAACCGCCAGCGGCAGCTATCCGTTGGAAAGTGTCCAGATGATGGCCGCGATTGTGGCGGAGGCCGAATCGCATTTCGACCAATGGGGGCACTGCGACACCTCCACCGAGGCGGTCACCCTGGATGATGCGGTTTCAATGACCCGGGCGGCCCGGGAACTGGCCCATGACCGGGAGGTGGCCGCGATCGCGGTGTTCACCCAATCCGGCAAGACCGCCCTGTTGATGTCCAAGGCCCGTCCCGGGGTGCCGGTACTGGCCTTCACGCCCCATGATCGTACCTGCCAGCGGATGAACATCTACTGGAATGTGATGCCCATTCAGGTGCCGTTTGCCTTCACCGTCGAGGAAATGCTCAAAATTGTTGAACAGACCATCCTCAGCCAGACCAACATCCAGCCTGGCCAGCAGGTGGTGGTGATCACCGGCTTCCCGGTGGGCGAGTTCCGCACACCAAACCTGGCCCTGCTCCACACCATTGGCGGACAGAGCCAATAGGCGGCAGGCAGCCTCCCTGCCGCGATCGGCTCGATCTTTATGATGCCTTCCGCCATCCCCACCGTCATCTGGTTGACAGCTGCAATCTGATGAACTTGACCCATTCGGAAAGAGGGCGCCTGATTGGGCACCTGATTGGACACCTGATTGGGCGCCCGATTGGTAGCTGGTTGAGGGCCTGATGGGGATGGCTGATTAGGAGCCGGTTGGGGGCCGGTTGGGGGCCGGTTGGGGGCCGATTGGGGACTGGGCGGGACATTTCCAGCCGGATTGCGGTCCTGTCAGGGTCAAGGCTGGCGGCATCCCGGTCT
>DAOQTN010000158.1:0-6358 GCA_035340555.1 Anaerolineaceae bacterium
CCCCTCCTCCCCCTACCCCTACCCCCAACCTTACCGCGACCCTTACCCCCACCACAAATGTTCGGGAGCCAAACATGATTCGTTCCGTTTGTTTTCACAAAGATGGCAGCCAGAAACGCAACCTCACCCCCGACGGCATGCAGGCCGCCCTGGCGGAACCGCAGGCGCTGCTGTGGGTCAGTTTGGAATGCCCCTCCGACCTGGAGGTTCAGGCCACGCTGCACGATGTGTTTCACTTTCACCCTTTGGCCGTTGAAGACAGCCTGAGCACCGGCTACCAGTCGCCCAAAATTGACGATTTCGGCGACTACCTGTTCATTGTCGTGCATGCCGTGGAGGAACACCAGGATTTTGCCCAATTGGAAACCCGCGAACTGGATCTCTTCCTGGGCAAAAATTACCTGGTCACCATCTTCCGGGATGATGGCGCCTCGCCGCTGGACAATTTATGGAAACGGATCGAACGGGACGACCGGCTGCACCAGTTTGGCACCGACTTCCTCTGTCACGCAGTGCTCGATGAGGTGGTGGATGAGTACCTGCCCCTGATTGACAAAATGGAGGAGGAGATTGATCAACTGGAAGATCGGGTGCTGGCGCGTCCGGAACCCCACACGCTGAGCCGGATTCTGGACCTGAAACACGCCATCATGTCCCTGCGGCGAATCATTGCACCGCAGCGCGAGGTGATGAACCGGTTGAGCCGGGATGATTTCCGCCTGATTGACCGCCAGAGCCGGATTTACTTTCGCGACATTTACGATCACCTGGTCCGCATTCAGGATATGACCGAGGCCTTGCGGGACATCATCGGCGGGGATCTGGATATCTACCTGAATTCAACCTCGCTGCGCTTGAACGAAGTGATGAAGGCCCTGACCATCGTTTCCACCATTTTCCTGCCGCTGTCGTTTGTGGCCGGGGTGTACGGCATGAACTTCCACCATATGCCGGAACTGGCCCAGCCCTGGGGCTACCCCATGGCCTGGGGAATCTTTGTGCTGATTGTGATCGGTATGGTGACCTTCTTCAAAAAGCGCCGCTGGTTTTAGAATAACCCCGGCCAGCCCAATGATACGGCCGGGCTCAGATCCTGCCGGCCCCCTCCTTAAACGTTAAAACCCCACCCGCTTGATGCCAATACCCGGCTGCACAGTCCCCCAAAGCGCCGCCGGGGTCCACTCAGACCGGTGGTTTCCACCAGACCGGCGGCCGGGGCCAACCGGTTACAAAACCCGGCCCAAAGCGGCATTGATATCAGGATGGACCGCGGCCCCGACCGCCGTCAGGGCCTGAATCTTGGCCGGGTGGGTGGCAATCCCCCAGGCACGCAGCCTGACCGTATAACCCACATCGGCCAAGATTTCCACCGCCCGCCGGGCGGCCAGGATGCCGATCGGGGAATCTTCAAAGACATGGATTGTCAGGGCGTCCGGCAGCCGGATCTCGGCCGGCGGATCGCCGGGCAGTGGTGGCAGATCAGGTTCGGTCCGGGCCAGGAAGGCGTAGGCCCAACGCAGGGCCTGCCAAACCGGGGCGCCCAGAGCCGCCCCCACGGCTGCCAGAGCCTGGGCGGCCGAAGGTTTGACCAACCGATCCGGGTGCAGTCCCAGCCGTTCGCTAAGATGGCGCAGTCCCCCATACCCCACCAGCGGCAGACCCTCCAAGCCAGCCAGGACCTGGGCCATTTCAGCCTCGGGCGCATACCCCGGCAGGACGGCAGCCAGATCGGCCGGCAGCAGGGATGGGCGGGCAGTGTAAATGGCCCCCTGAAGCTGCCCGGCAGACTGGGCCGCAATGATTTTGGCTTGAAAGCTTTTCAGCAGCAGGGAGCGGTCATAGGTTCCCAGGTAGGCCCGGCAGTTCAAGGGTGAGGCCTGACCGTAGACCTGGGCATAAATGCGGCTGCCCAGGACATAGGCCTGAAAAACCCGCTGCGGCCAGAATTTGGAAAAATTCCGCACCGATCCCAGCAGGTCCAGCAGTAACGGGTGTTGATGCAGCGCAGGGAAGACCTCCGCGGCCTCACCGCGCTGGCAGGCTGCCAGCACCGCTTCCGCCGGGGATGTCCCCGGCACCACCCAGGACTGCAGCCTGGCAAAGCGGCGCCGATAATCCACCCGCCCGCCCGGCCAGGAGATGGTTTGGGCCCAGGAGATGGCGGCCTCCAGGGTGTCCGCCTCCGGCTGCCCGGAGGCTGCGGCCAGGTCGTCCAGCACCGCCGCCAGGCAGAGTGCAATCTGATCCCATTCGCTGGTGATACCCTGGGATTCAAAAATTGCCAGGAGATTCTGGTCCGGTGCCAGATCCGGCAGGCCCATCTGATGGCAAAAAAAACGCACCGTGTCAAATACCGCCTGCTGGTAGCCTCCCGGTTGGATGAGGACGCCGTCAAGGTCAAACAGGGCCAGGGTGGTCGCAGGGGACAGGGGGGTGGTCAAAAATTAATCTCCAATTAATTATGCTATAATGCGCTATTATTATGCCATAGAAAAGGTTGTTTTATGATCGACATTTTTACCGACAGTTGCAGTGATCTCAGCCCGGAACTGATTAAGAAACACCAGATTCGGGTCATCCATCTCAATGTTTTCATCAATGGTCATGATTATAAGGATGGTGAACTGACCCAGGCTGAACTCTTCGCCCTGGCCGGCCAGAGTGGCGAGCTGCCCAAAACGTCTGCCCCCTCCATCAGCGAATTTGCGCAGGCGTTTGACACCCCCAACGAAAAATTATTCATCGGCATCTCGGCACAGCTCTCCGCAACGCTGCAGAATGCCATCAAGGGCGCGGAAATGGCCGAGCAGCCGGTGCAGGTGGTGGATTCCATGAACCTCTCCACCGGAATCGGGCTGTTGGTGCTCAAAGCCGCTGAAGCGCGCGACCAGGGCGCTTCCGTTGCTGAAATCAAGACCCTGATTGAAGCCACGGTGCCCCAGGTGCGCACTTCTTTTGTCATTGACACCCTGGACTACCTCTACAAGGGGGGGCGCTGCACCGCAATGCAACATCTGGTGGGCTCCATGCTGCGGCTGCGGCCGGTCATTGAGGTCCGCCCGGATGGCACCCTGGGAGTCAAGGAAAAGATTGGTGGGTCGCGCCGCAAAGCGTTGAACGCCTTGCTGGAAAATTTCAAACGCAACCTGCCGGAGGTCGATCTGCACCGGGTGTTTGTCACCCACACCAGCTGCGAGGAGGATGCGGCCTATTTGCGGGCCGAACTGCTCAAACTGGCCCCCATTGAAGAAGTCTGCATCACCGCGGCGGGGGCCACCATCGCCTCCCACTGTGGGCCAAATACCATTGGTATTTTGTACATCCTGAAACCGGCCTGACAGCAGCGGCAGCGGCAACAAAAACGACTCCAGGCATGCGGCAAAAGAAAAGCGTCGGGCGATCCATGAGGATCGCCCGTTTTTTTCAAGATGTTGCCTGACGGGCCGTCCGGTGGATTCCGATAGAATCCGACTGACACACCAGTGCTCTCAGCTAGATGATGCCAACCTGCCGGCCGACCTGGGCAAAAATTTCCAGAACCCGATCAAGTTGTTCATCGGTATGGGTGGCCATGTAACTGGTGCGCAGCAGCTGGCGTCCCGGCGGGGTGGCCGGACTGATGACCGGATTGACAAACACACCGGCATCGAACAGCAGCCGCCACATCAGGAAGGTCTTGTCATCATCACCAATGATGATCGGCACCACCGGGGTGCAGGAATCACCGATGTTGAAGCCCAGGGAGCGGTAGCCCTGGCGCATTTTCTCTGCATTCTGATTGACTCGCGCGATGCGCTCGGGTTCCTCACGCATGACCTCCAGCGCGGCCAACGCGGCGGCGGCATTCGGAGCTGGGATGCTGGCGCTGAAAATGAGTGCCCGGGCATGGTGCTTGATGTAATGAATGACATCTTCGTCACCTGCCACAAACCCGCCCAGGGAGGCAAAGGATTTGCTGAAGGTGGACATGATCAGATCCACCTCACCAGTGATGCCAAAATGGGCCGCCGTACCGCGGCCGCCACCCAGCACCCCCATGCCATGGGCATCATCCACCATGATGCGGGCGCCATATTTCTTGGCCAGGGGGGCAATATGCGGCAAATCTGCCAGATCGCCTTCCATGCTGAAAAGCCCATCCACAACGATCAGCTTGCCGGCAGCCTCGGGCAGGCTCTGCAGCACCCGCTCCAGGTGGGCCATGTCATTATGCCGGAAACGCTCAATTTTACCGTAGCCCAGGCGGGCACCATCCACGATACTGGCGTGGTCATCCTTGTCCAGAATGACAATGTCATCCCGGGACACCAAGGAACTGACTGTCCCCAGATTGACCTGCATCCCGGTTGAAAACACCAGGGCCGCCGATTTGCCCACCCAGTCAGCCAGTTCGGACTCCAGCCGTTCATGCAGCTCCAGCGTGCCATTGAGGAAGCGGGATCCCGTACAACTGGTGCCATAGCGGTCAATTGCCGCCTTGGCCGCCTCACGCACCTTGGGATGGGTGGTGAGCCCCAGGTAGTTGTTGGAGCCACACATGATTAACCGACGGCCATGAAAAATCGTCTCGGTCCCTTCATTTTCACTCATGGGAATAAAGAAGGGATAAGTTCCGCGAGCGATGGCATCCTTGGCATCAGTGTACGAAAAACACTTTTCAAAAATATCCATGACTAGTCCTCCAAAAAAATAACCAGGGAAAACTTACCACTGCACTGTTCCCTGCCAGTGCGAATGGGATGATTATACCGCTGATTTTCTTTCATTGAATTTCGATTATGTTATTATTAATGTCATCCTACCTGGAGGCTGGAAATGACCTATTATGGCGGCATTGAAGCTGGCGGCACCAAGTTTGTCTGTGCCATTGGCCGGGGACCCGGTGATATCCTGACCGAAACCCGGTTCCCGACCACCACCCCGGCCGAGACGCTGGGAGCGGCGGTAAATTTTTTTCGGGAAGCGATCCGCTCTCACCGAATCAGTCTGGAGGCAATCGGCATTGGTAGCTTTGGACCGTTGGAGTTGTCCCGCTCCTCCGCCAGCTATGGCCAGATTACCAGCACCCCCAAACCTGGCTGGGCCAACACCCCGGTCGTCAGCCTGTTTGAGCAGGAATTTGACATTCCCATCGGTTGGGATACGGATGTCAACGCGGCCGCCCTGGGCGAAGGCCGCTGGGGAGCCGCCCGGGGGTTGGATGATTTCCTGTACCTGACCATCGGGACCGGAGTCGGTGGGGGGGCCATTATCAACGGTCGGCCGCTGCACGGCCTGGTACATCCGGAAATGGGGCACATGCTGCTGCCGGCGCGCCCGGATGGCTTCACGGGGGTTTGTCCTTTCCACACAAACTGCTTTGAAGGCCTGGCCAACGGTCCCTCCCTGGCCGCGCACTGGGGCCAGCCGGCTCAAACCCTGCCGGCCGATCATCCCGCCTGGGAGGAAGAGGCGGCCGTGGTGGCTTCGGCCCTCCACGGCTTGATCTGCACCCTGTCTCCCACCCGCATCATTCTGGGGGGGGGTGTCATGCAGCAATTGCAGCTTTTTCCCCTGATCCGCCAAAAGGTAAAAGAAAGCCTGAACGGTTATGTTCAGGCTGAAACCATCCTGGATGGCATGGAAAACTATATTGTCCCACCCAGCCTGGGTGGCGAGGCCGGTGTCTTGGGAGCCTTTGTCCTGGCGCAGCTGGCGCGGGGGTGAACCGCTCCGGTCAGGCCTTTTTCTCCAGTTCCACCACCTTGGCAACCCGGCGGCGGTGGCGATCCTCGGTTGAAAACCGGGCGCCCAGGAAAGCCGCCACCAGTTCCTTGGCCAATTCAATCCCCACAATCCGGGCTCCCAGGCAGAGCGTATTCATGTTGTCATGTTCTACACCCTGATGGGCGGAATAGACATCGTGGCAAACGCCGGCGTAGATGCCTTTCATTTTATTGGCCGCGATGCAGGCGCCCACCCCGGAGCCGCACAGCACAATGGCCCGCTCCACCTCACCGTTCTGAATGGCACGTCCCGCCCGCTCGGCATAGTCGGGATAATCCACAGCCGCCGGGCTGTTGGTGCCCAGGTCCAGCACATCATGACCAGCCTGGAGGATGGTCTGAACGACTGTCTCTTTGAGCGGAAAACCGCCATGATCACAAGCTACGGCAATACGCATGGTCTGCTCCTGATGCCCTGGTTTTGGAAGACGGGCGTGGGATTTATTCTACCACACCCGGAGAAACCGAACCGCGATTTCCCGGGTGCACCGGGTGCACCGGCCTGGCGCCAGACGACGGCCAGGTCAGGGCCAGGTGTCAACCCCGAGGGGGGCGCGGGTGGCCGGCCAGCCGGCTTGGGTGGGTAGTCGGCT
>DAOQTN010000159.1:0-6354 GCA_035340555.1 Anaerolineaceae bacterium
GGATGGCGCCCAGGCGGGGAAAGCCATTGAAGGCTGTGTTGGCGGCGAGAATCAGGATGATGGCCGTTCCGACAATGACCGCCAGGTAAGGCAATCCCTGTCCGCCGTAGATGGTGCGGGCCAGTTGGGAGATGACAGTCTCAGACTCGGCCGGGATGGCGTGAATGTGACCGGCGAGAAAGGAAACGCTCAAAAACAGGCTGCCCAAAATCAGGGTCATGTACACCAGGGTGATTCCGGCATTGCGGCTGCGGGGTTCCTTGAAGGCGGTGATGCCGTTGGAGATGGCTTCGATGCCGGTCAGCGCTGCCGTCCCGGATGAAAATGCGTGCAGAATCAGGAAGGGGGTCACGGCCACCAGGGTGGTCTCCAGCATTTCCGGCGGATTGACCACGCTCCCCAGGGAACCGGTAACGTACCGCACCAGACCAATCCCCATCGTTATGAACATGGTGATGACAAAAAAGTAAGTTGGTATGGCAAAGGCGGTTCCTGATTCCCGCACCCCCCGTAAATTGATGAGCATGACCAGGAACACAAACCCGACGCCAATCAGCACCCGGTAATCGAACAGCACCGGAAAGGCCGAGGTGATTTGGGCCACCCCTGATGAAATGGACACCGCCACCGTCAGCACGTAATCGCTCAACAGCGCCGCACTGGCCACCTGGGCTGGAATTTCCCCCAAGTTGTCACGGGCCACGACATAGGCACCGCCACCGCTGGGATAGGCGTGAATCGTCTGTTCATAGGAGAAGGCGACAATGGCCATCAAGATAGCAATGGCCATTGAGATGGGAAAGGCCAGGCCAAACGCTCCCGTCCCGGCCGCGGCCAGGATGAACAAGATTTCCTGGGTGGCATAAGCGGTCGAAGACAGCGCGTCCGAGGCAAAAACAGCCAGGCCAACCACCTTGCCAATGGTCTCATGGGCCGCATCTGCGGTGGCCAGCGGCCGCCCGATCAGAATATGGTTGATTTTGTTCTCGCGTGGCGCGCTGGGTTTGTAATCAAACAGATGGGAATCATCATCAAGATTGGTCATGTCAGCCTGCTTATTTTACGACTTGAATAACCCGTGATGCTCCACAGGAGTGGGCGGCGAGACTGTGCCGGTGGGGTTGACCGGCGAGACTATGCCCGCGGGTTGATCGGTTACGGGACCACACTCTGGGTGTAGAGCAGCCAAAGGCCGCCAAAGTATATCAGAATTAAAGCCAGCGCGTCGATTTCAATGAACCACAAGCGCCGCTCCAGTTTTGCCAGGTTGCCAATCAACCCCATGCTGGTCATCACCAGGCCGAGGACGCCGACCAGCAGGAAGGAAGGGTCGATGATGTCCAGAAACCGCCCCTGGGTGTAGAAGAGGTCGGTCAACCCCAGGGCGAACATGTTGAACATGTTGGAACCGAACAGGTTGCCGATGGCCATGTCATCAGCCCCGATTTTTAACGCGGCCAGGGTGGTCACCAGTTCCGGCAGTGAGGTGACAATGGCGACCAGGGTCGTGCCGACAAATGAGGTGCCCAGGCCGGTGATTTCGGCGATGTCTGCGCTGCTGCTGACCAGGTATGGTGTGATCAGGACCAGCGCTGCGGAAGCAATTGCGAATCCAATCAACCCTCTTCTCAGGCTGGGCGTGTTGGCAGGGATTTCAGTATCCGGGGCGCTCGCAGGTGCCCCCACCCCGCCGCGCTGCACCAGACCGATCGCCACCACATAGGCCATGATGATCAAAATGCTGTCCACGCCAACCCAGCCGATCCGGGCGGGAATATTGGCCAGCAGCATCAGGATGACCAAGGCGATCATGAAGGTGGACAGACTGCCGGAGAGGGCGTGTTTGAGGGCGGCTTTACGCAGGATGCGGTGGTTGCGCCCGGCAATGTCAATCAGCGCCAGCAGGACCATGTTGAACATGTTGCTCCCCAGCAGGTTGCCGGCAGCCAGATTGGGAACGGATTGTGAGACCGCGTTGATGGTTGTTAAGACCTCCGGCAGGGATGTCGCGCCGGCCATCAGCAGAACACCAACAAACATTCCGCCCAACCGGGTCCGGATGGCGATGATGTCACCGTATTTGGCCAGTTGAGTGGCTGCAATCACGATGGCGGTTGCGCTCGCAATAAAAATAACCCAGGGCATGGGATGTCTCCTTTGTTTATTTGTCGGATTTGGCGTTGGGTTTATCCAATCCCTTGATTACCTCAAGCGGCCAGGCGGCAAAGATGCCGGTGTTGCTGTGATCGAAATTCCCGATCACCGCCTCGGCCAATTCCAGCGCCCGGCTGACGGTCTCCGGATCCTTGACAATGACAAACAGCGTCAGGTTGCCGCGCTCTTCATCCTCACCCCCACCCAAAATGTAGCGCATGGGGATGTATTCCTTCTGCCGCCGGTGCATGCCGGTGCTTTCCAGGATGGTCACGCCCTCGATGCCGCCACTTTTCCAGGCCGAGAGCACCTTGTCGAGTTGGTTGGGGTCGTCCAAAACGCAAAAAATGATGTACATGTCGATCTCCTTGGGTAATCAATTTAAAGGCTGCGACTTTGGCCCATGCCACCCAGGATCCATTCATCCCGGTAGGATGTTCTGAGAATCCGGTAGTAATACAGTGCTTCCTTGTTGGGCAGTGTATACTGCCAGCGCCGCTCCAGACGAATCTTTTCGCCCTCAAATTCCGCATCACTGATCTCCGCCTCAGCCTTTTGAGCCATGAGCATCGCTGAGCCGGCTCCTTGCGAGAATTTTTGTTTGGGGCGATCCAGGATTTCCGCCGGCAGCCTGCCGGCAAACGCCGCCCGCAGCAGCCCTTTGCTGAGCTGGCCGGGGCGGATCATTTTCCATTCAGCTGGAATCCGGAAGGCCAGGCTGATGGACTGCAGGTCCAGGAAGGGGATGCGGGCCTCCAGGCCAAAGGCCATCGGGATGCGATCCCCGCGCTGCAAGTTGGTGTTGTGGAGCGATAGGACAATGTTCAACAGTTCCTGGTTCAATTCAGCCGGGTCGGTATACCGGGTCAGGTAGTCATACCCGGCATAAAGCTCATCCGCACCCTCGCCGGTCAAAAAGACTTTGACATTTTCCGCAGTTAAGCGGGCCAGGAAATAATTGGCAATCGAACTGCGCACCAGTGCCGGATCGAAGGTTTCCAGGTGATACAGGATCTCGGGCAGAGCGGCCACAATTTCATCTTGCGTGTAGACATATTCATGATGTCGGGTGTCCAGGTGGTTCGCAACCAGACGGGCCGCGGCCAGATCCGGACAGCCGGCAACGCCCACCCCAAAGGTGTGCAGGGACTCCACCTCCTTGCGGGCCAGCAGAGCGATGATGGAGCTGTCCAGTCCGCCGCTCAGGCTGACCCCAACCGGCACGTCCGCCCGCAGCCGTTTTTGGACAGCTTGCCGGGTGACGGCATAAATATCCTTCAAAACAGCGTTCCGGTCGGTCAGGGGCACGGCTCGCCCGGTTTCCTGTTCCAGGTCATAATACCGGTGCAAACCGGTGGTGGAGTGATACCAATGCCCGGCCGGGAATTCGTGAATATCGCCCGTGACCAGCGCCAGGGCCTTGATTTCTGAGGCAAAATATAAAACACCATCTTCTGTCCCTGTATAGAGTGGTTTCAGGCCGAGCGGGTCGCGGGCGAGGAACAACTCGTTGTCCTTGAGAATGGCCAGGGCAAACATGCCATCCAGTTGGGCCACCATTTCCGGCCCCAATCGGGCATATAGATGCAGCAGGATTTCGGTGTCGGTGCGGGTTTTCAAGGAAATGTCCGCCAGATAGCGCGCCTGCAGTTCCTGATAATTGTAAATTTCTCCGTTGAAGACAATCTGATACGCTCCCAAGCTCATGGGCTGAGCTCCCCCGGCCAGGTCCAGAATGGCCAGCCGGGTATGTCCCAGGGCGCCCTGAGGGCCTGACACCACACCCGCCCCATCGGGGCCGCGGTGGCGGATTTTCTCAATCATTTTTTGAACAAGTTCGGGTTGAGGGACTGGATAAGATCCAGCAATTCCACACATCTGGTTTTCCTTTCTCCCCAACTGCAGCCTGATGGCAATCGGGCTCCAGCTGGATTGCAACTAAATTTCTATTTATTTCTTTTTGACCATGGTGTGAAGGATGGTTTGATCCGGGGGAAATATCCCCTCTGCTGTTGACCGCAGTTCCTCCACCGTGAGAAATGCATGCGGGAACAACTGGTGGATGATCCCCACCACCGCTCCCAGGTCTTTACGCTTGATGACGGTATACACCAGAGTGACCGGGCCATTGCTGCCCAGCCCCTGCACACTGGTCACCCCATACTTTGCCTGGCGCAGCCGGGTCACCAGTTCATCCGCACCATTGGGCAGGATGGTGCGGATGATCAACGTCCCGATGGCCAGCCGGTTTTCGATCCACATGCCCACATAATTGCCGGTTGCAAAACCGGCAGCATAGGCCAGGTAAGACACCCAGTCCTGCACCCCGCGCATGATCTGGCTGACTGCCACGATCCAGATGAAGACCTCCAGGAAACCCAGGGCGGGGGCCAGGTATTTTTTGCCGCGGGAGATGAAGATAATCCGCAGGGTGCCAAGCGAAACATCCAGAACCCGGGCAAGAAAAATCAATAGCGGCAGCCACACCCGCTCCACCAGCGCCGCCAATGCCGCCAGTGCCGCGTCGCTTGAAAAAGGAAGGGATATGCCGGCAAGGACTTGGGCCAACATTTAGAAGTCCCGTTTTCCGGTGTTGACATATTCGGTGATCTCGCCAATGCTGAGATCTTTGATCCCCAGCTTAGCCAGCGTCCGGCCGCGGCGCCAGTAATCCGTCTTATGGATAATGCTGGCCATCCGGATCAGGCTGTCCATGCCGTTGACCGAGACCCCATAGCGCTGCCCCAGCGAGGCAATGGGGACCAGACTCATGGGCACATCCTCAAAGATATATCGGTGGAACAGCGTGCTGGGCGCTTTGATGCCATAATACCCCGGCTGGTTGTGGATGGCCTGATTTAGATCCTCCCCGGTGACATTATAGGCCAGTTCCAGCCATTCCATTGCGGTCCGGGCCCGGATGCCCAGTGACGAGGCCACCGTCACCCGCTCCCGGTCCAAGGCTTCCAGAACCCTTGCGACCGACGAAGTGACGCCATCGATATAGAATTGAAAATCGCCATGGGTGTTTTCAATCCAGCCGGCATTCAGAATCGTCAGCGCGGGGTGGAAGATGGCGCCCATGTTATTGAGACCGGTATTGAGGACGTTGACCCCGTCAATAAACTGGGGGTAAACCTCCTCTATGGCCTTCAAGACTGTCCCGGTCTGGTTGGCCGGCAGGGCGGCCAGCGGCACTGCCTCCTTGATGCGGAAGATGCGCGCTTGGGCCGGGCCATCCGACCGGCTGGCGTAGATGAAAGTTTCTGCTTCTGCCAGCACGACTTGGGCCTGGCAGTTCATTTCCCGCAGGACCGCGTCAAACTCAATCGCGCCGCAGGTGCGTCCCGGATGGAGGATGATGATCTGACCATCTTTCAGAAACGGGGCCACTTTTCGCGCAATGTCCGCGTGCGCTGATGAGGGGACAACGACCATGATGACTTCGGCATCTTTCACCGCTTCTTCAATATCGGAGGTGACCCCGGCCAGGTGGCCGAAGCCATGCGGGCCGCCTTCGTAACTTTCGAGATCAATGCCGCCGCGGCGGCCCACAATTTCAATATGGCTGTAGGTGCGGTTGTACAACACCACCCGCCGATCCATCAAGGCCAGGTGGGCGGCCATCGCCTTGCCGCCATGCCCTGCGCCAATCACAGTGAAGTTTTTGGGAATATTCATCAGATTTTCTCCTGCAGAAACTGGCTCAACCGATGAGATTCACTGATCGGCTGGTCATCCGGACCAAGGGCCAGGCAAGCCCCGCCAACAATCCGGGTCTTAAGGGTTCCCTTGCCAAAGGGATTGTTTTTCAATTGGGGGGCATCCAGGATACCCGCAGTGACGGCACTTTCCAACACCACCTGGTCGGTCAGGGGATCGGGACTGTCTGGACCCAATCGCCGGATGGCTTCCAGGGTAACCTGGGCTTCAGTCATTAACTGCTGTTTCCGATGTTGAACAACCGGGTCGGCCGTCAGGTCGGGTGCGCCTTTTAAGGCATTCTCAATGACCCGCTGCGCCATATGAGCCGCTTCAATGACATCCTCGGCGGTCGCTGCATGATCGGCCTCGGTATGGCCAACGATATGGACAATCTGTGGCTTGAGCGCCATCTGGACGTAAATGCTGGCTGCCAGATGGGCCCGCGCCGCGGCCGGATCGAGGGGATAGCTGAGCAGGCCGGTCCGCACCTCCCGC
>DAOQTN010000160.1:0-6343 GCA_035340555.1 Anaerolineaceae bacterium
ATGTTTGACCGCTACACCACGCCCCCGAACAGGCCAATAGTTTATCATGCCTTTGAAGCGACGTCAAGGATTTTCAGAAACAATCGCCAGATAATTTGCCGCCGCCCAGCCACTGCGGGTGGTATCGTAGGGGGCTTCCAGCCGCCACCAGGTATACCCATCATTGGCAATCGGACCATCGATCACCTTGAACACTTCAGAATCATAGCCCAGAAACAGCTGATCATAACCGGTGCCCGCACCGGAGCGCAGACGTAAACCGGCACCGTCCGTGCCGCTGATTTGGACATAGGCGCCGACTGAAATACCGCCAACCTCGACCGGGACGGCTGTCGCAGTGGGGGCGTCAAAAATAGGGGGCAAGGCGCTGGTCGCAGTCGGAGCTGCCAGCACCGTCAGCAAGGCGGTGGGCTGCACTGCCGGGAGGGCGGGTGGGCGAAACAACCCCAACAGCAGGGCGGCGGCCAGGCATAACAGCAGCCCTGCCAACAGGGATCCGCCCACAACCAGGGGAGTCAACCGGGATTTTAGTCCGTCCACGCTATCCCACCGGCATCATGAAAAACGCCAGCCCAAGGATCAGATAAATGGCGAGCAGTGCCGCACCTTCCAGCCAGTTTGATTCACCGTCAAAACAAACCAGGGCAGTAATCACCACGGCCGCACCAAGTGCCACCAATTCGAAGGGATTAAAGACCAGGGTCAGTGGATTGCCCATCATCAGGCTGATGAAGACCAGCAGCGGGGCCACAAACAGGGCAATCTGCAAACTGGAGGAAACCGCAATTTCAACACTCAGGTCCATGTGATTGCGCACCGCAACTTGCACCGCCACCAGATGCTCAGCCACATTGCCGATGATTGGAATCAGGATGATGCCCAGGAAAAACTCCGACAACCCCAGATCCGCCACCACCACCTCCACCGCCCCCACCAGCATTTCTGACAACAGAACCACCCCGGCAGTGGCAGCCGCCAAAACCAGAATGGCCTGCCAGATGGTGTATTCCGGCCGGTTGTGATTTTTGCCATGATCCGTCGGAGGGGTATGCGTCATCGGGCTGTTATTGAATTTGAGGCTGTACAGCACCCCCAAACCGTAAAGCAGGATCATGACCACCGAAACACCCAGGCTCAGGCCTTCAACTTCGGGGGAATATTCAGCAATAAAGTGGTTGAAAAATGACGGGATGGCCAGGGCCAGAATGGCCAGGGTCAGCAGAATGGCATGGTTGGTGGACTGGCGGCGGTCAAAGGTTTGCAGGCCGTGACGGGCCCCCCCCAACACCATGGCCAGCCCCATGACCAGCAGCAGATTGCCGATGATCGAGCCGGTGATTGAAGCCTTGACCAGTTCCAGCAACCCAGCCTTGATGGCCACCAGGGTGATGATCAATTCAGCCGCGTTTCCCAAAGTGGCATTCAGCAGTCCGCCAATCTTGGGACCGGTATAATGGGCCAGGGCTTCCGTGGCCGAACCAATGTAGCTGGCCATCGGCACCACCCCCAAGGCGGATAAAATAAAGACCCAGACCGCACCCCAGTGCAGCAGTTCCGCCATGATGGCCAGCGGCAGCGCAAGAATCAAAACACTCAGGGGATTGCGTTTGATATAGGACCAAACCTTCTTCATTTTTTGCTCCTGGGGCAGGTTTCAGCCAGGGGGATGAATGCCTGGCAGCAGATGTCAATGCTTATTATATCGTATGATATAATCGCGGCAGAGACATTATGCAGGCACAACCCGCAGCCAGCAAGCCCATTTTAAGCAATCGTTACCAGCTGTTGCAAGCCATTGGAACAGGCGGCATGGCGGTGGTTTATCGCGCCCGCGACATGCTGCTGGAACGCCCCGTGGCGATCAAGGTGCTGCGGGAAAACTATTCCCGCAGTGAGGACTTCAGGGAACGGTTTAAACAGGAAGCCCAGGCGGCGGCCAATCTCTCCCACCCAAATATTGTCACGGTTCACGATTTTGGTCTGGATCAGGGCCGCCTGTTCCTGGTCATGGAATATATCGCCGGAACCGATCTGAAAGCAATCATCAAACAACGCATCCGGCTGGACGTGGCTGATGCAGTGGGGCTGATGGTTCAAGCCAGCGCCGGTATCGGTTATGCGCACAGGGCGGGAATTGTGCACTGCGATGTCAAACCGCACAATATGCTGGTCACGCCCGACCAGCGTTTGAAAGTCACCGATTTCGGCATCTCCCGCGCCCTGGCCTCCATCAAACCAGACGAACAACACGACGTCATCTGGGGATCGCCGCTCTATTTCTCGCCGGAACAGGCCGCCGGGCTCCCGCCGCTGCCTGCCTCGGATGTCTACTCGCTGGGGTTGGTGTTGTATGAAATGCTGACCGGGCAGTTGCCCTTTCAGTCCGATGATCCGGTGGAACTGGCCCGCATGCACCGCGAGGTTCCCCCGCCCCACCCCCGCCGCCTGAACCCTGATATTCCCCCGATGCTGGAGCAAATTCTGCTCAAGGTTCTGGCCAAGGAGCCCGCCGCCCGATACCGCACCGCGGATCAATTCGGCCGGGTGCTGCAAACCTTCAGTGCCCAGTCCGAGCGTCTGGACAACCCGGTTCCAGCTGCAATAGCACCCGCCCGGCCGGTTGCGCCGCTCCCGCAGCCGACTCCCCTCCCGGTTGAAGCCGCGGTGGATGCCCCCCAGTCTGCACCGGCGGCACCGGTCGCGCAATCTGAAGGCGCCCCGACAAGAATTGACTGGCTGGCGGTTTTCCTGGGCCTGCTGGCTGTTCTGGCCGTCGGCGGTCTGGTGCCGTTCTGGCTTTACATCTGGTTCAGCTTCAACCCCCTGCCATGAGCCAATCCCCCCCCCTCCTGCTATCGGCCTCCATTTTGTCCGCTGATTTCACCGCCCCGGGTGCCGCCGTCCGTCAGGCGGAAGAGGCGGGAGTGGACTGGATTCATATTGATGTCATGGACGGACACTTCGTCCCCAACATCACCGTTGGCCCGGTGATTGTGGAAGCCTGCCGGAAAATCACCCGATTGCCGCTGGACGTGCACCTGATGATTGAACAGCCCGAGCGGCATCTTGAGGCCTTTGCTCGGGCAGGGGCCAGCCTCCTCACCATCCATGTTGAAAATGCCCCCAATGTCCACCGCACGCTGCAGCAAATTCAGACCCTGGGCTGCCAAGCCGGGATCGCCATCAACCCCGGCACTCCGGCCACCAGCATTGAAGCAGTGGCCCCGTTGCTGGACATGGTCCTGGTCATGAGCGTCAACCCCGGGTTTTCCGGACAGGCCTTTATTGCCCCAATGGTTGAAAAAGTTGAAATGGTGCGGGCCATCCTGAATCGCCGCCGCCCGGAGGCCCACCTCCAGGTGGACGGTGGCATCACCGCCGATACTCTGCCCCAAATGCAGCAGGCAGGAGCTGATGTCTTCGTGGCGGCAACCGCCATTTTTAAATATCCGGCGGGCATTGCCGCTGGAATCCGGGCTCTGCGCTCGGCAGCACTTTAAAACAAAAATCACGGCAACCGCCGCGATTCTTGTGTTCTCAGGGAAGCAGTAACCTTAGGCCGACTTCGCCATCGAGCGAATGCACTTGGCGCACAAAACCTTGCGAACCTTGCGACCATTCACGAAAACCGACACCCGCTGCAGGTTGGGGTGAAAGGTGCGGTTGGTTGCCCGCTGCGAAAAGCTACGGTTGTGACCGAAGGTCGTTGTTTTTCCACAATTATCGCACTTTGCCATTTCGAAAATCCTTTCCGAACCAGAATTGCATCAAACCGCCAGCCTCTGTCTTTGAGGCAGCAAGGCTGGATTTTACCACAAGGCGCATCTTTTTACAAGTTGCGTGTTAAATTAGAGAAGGTAAAACATCATGAGCGAACCCACAAACCCATTTGGCACCATATTCATCTCCAAACGAGCCATCACTACCATTGCAGCGCAATCTGCGTTAGAATCGTACGGCGTTGTTGGCCTGGCCGCGAAGAATCTGGCCGACAGCCTGGCCCAGGCGCTGGTGAAAGATCCGGCCCTGGGTGTGACCGTCCATTATGACGGTGGCCAGGTGCAGATTGATTTGTATCTGATCATTGAATACGGCCTGCGCGTCACTTCAGTGGCCCGCAGTGTCATTGAGAGTGTGCGCTACCATGTAGAGAAGGCTACCGGACTGGTGGTCAAGCAGGTGAACGTTCACGTCCGCGGGCTGCGCATCAGCAACCCTGATTAACTGTCATTATCCGGTATTGGAGTCTTATGAGTACTGTCGAATTTTATTCTGTTGACCGGCAGCAGCTGGCGCAAACGGCCACGCTGGACGGTCAGGGCTTGAAAACGCTGGTCGAAGCTGCATTGACCTGGTTGAAGACCAACCAGCAAACCGTGAACGCGCTCAATGTTTTTCCGGTGCCCGATGGGGACACCGGAACCAACATGCTGCTGACCCTCCAGGCGGCTTACAATGAGGTGGCCAACTCGGGTGAACGCAATATTGGGAAAATGGCCCACGCCATTGCCCAGGGCGCATTGATGGGCGCCCGGGGCAATTCCGGGGTGATCCTGTCTCAAATCTGGCGCGGTTTTGCCCGTGGACTGGACAGTCTGGAGGCGATGGATGCGGCCGTCCTGGTGCATGCCTTGATTGAGAGCCGCAACACCGCCTACAAGGGGGTGGTCCGTCCGGTGGAGGGGACCATTCTCACCGTCATCAAGGATATCTCCACGGCAGCTGAACAGGCCGCCGCGGAAACCCAGGATCTCCAACTCCTGCTGGAGGAAATTGTCAAAGCCGCAGATGCCTCCGTCAAGCATACGCCCGAACTGCTGCCCATTTTGAAACAAGCCGGTGTCGTGGATTCAGGCGGCAAGGGTTTGTTCTTCATTTTTGAGGGTATGCTGCGCTATCTCAAGGGACAGCCGATGGAAACCGCCACGTCGACCGTGATGCCCCTGGCTGCCATGCAGCTTGAACAAACCCTGGAGGCGGTGGAAGCCGGGCAGGATTTTGAAGTGGTGGTTGATTTCCACCCGAATGAATCGCTGGACCTGGAACGTTTTTACGCGGATCTGTCCGAGATGGGCACGTCCATCCAGGTGGGTGAAGGCGACGGCTTCTACCGCATGCACATCCATGTTCCCACTGAAAATCGTTACCTGCCGATTGACTACACCATGAAAATTGGCGCCGTGACCAAGGTGGCGATTGAAAATCTGCGCGCCCAGATGGATGAGCTGCAAAATGCTGACAGTGCCCCGCACCTGCAGTTGGCCCACATCGAGCCCGGTCAAATTGCCGTGGTGGTGGTGTCCCCCGGGGCGGGCATTTCCCAAATTTTTGCCAGCCTGGGTGTCAACGCCGTGGTGGAAGGCGGACAGACCATGAACCCCTCCACCGAGCAAATCCTGGGATCGTTTGAAAATCTGCCCACCGATCAGGTCATCATTCTGCCGAACAACAAGAACATTGTCCTGGCCGCCCAGACAGCCGCCAGCATGACCGTGAAGAAGGTTGCGGTCATCCCCTCCAAGAGCGTGCCGCAGGGCCTCTCCGCCATGCTGCGCTTGAATCCGGACGGTGATTTTGATGAGGTGGTGGCGGAAATGAATGAAGCCATCAGTGAGGTGGAGTCCGGTGAAATCACCGTAGCCACCCGCTCCATAGAAATCAACGGGGTCAGCGTCCGGGAGGGTGAAGTGATCGCCCTGCTGAACGGGCAGCTGGTTGCGGCCCGGTCTGACATTGAAAAGGCTTGCCTGGCTCTGTTGGAAAAAGCCAGCACCTCCGAGCGCGAGCGGATCACTTTCTTTTATGGGCAAAATATCAGCCGGGCGGAAGTCAACCGGATTGTTGATGTCATTCGCACAGCCTACCCGACCCATGAAATTGAACTGCATGAAGGCGGACAGCCGCATTATCAATTTATCATGTCGATTGAATAGCCATGGGATCCGTTTGCATTCTCACGGACGGCTCCGCTCAATTTCCCCAGCCCACATTTCCAGGGCAAAATTTGGTGAGGATGATCCCGCTGGAGATTGAACTGGCGGGAAAAAGATATGCCGACAGTCGGGAAGTGCGGCTGAACATGCTGCCGCCCTCGGCATCTCCGGCGCTCAATCCCCGCCTGCTGCCCCCCTCGGTGGAACAATTTCAGGAAATGTTTGCCGATCTTAGCCGCCAATACGATGCCGTATTGGTCATTTTGCTTTCCGAACAACTTCACTCCACCTGTGCCAATGCAATCCAGGCAGCCACGGCACTGCAAAGCTGCACCAATATCCAGGTCATTAATTCCCAGACCACGTCGGTCGGCCTGGGACTGCTGGTGCAAACCGCGGCGGAAGCCGTG
>DAOQTN010000161.1:0-6322 GCA_035340555.1 Anaerolineaceae bacterium
GGAACCGAACGTCAATCTGTCATGGATGGATTTGAGTAGGTTTCGGAGAACGGACAATGCTGATCGGGAAAACCAACTCTATTCCACAATGGCCGGAATCTTGGTCAGCTTCAGCGCCTGAGCCGCCCGCAGTCGATACAGTCCGTCCACCAGCACGTAATCAGTGCGGGTGCGGCGCACCTGAATTGGCGGGGCAATGCCCATCCGACGGGCGCGATCAATTGCCTTATCAAGTTTGGCGGGGTCCAGTTCGAGCGCGGCATGGGCAGGTTTAAGACGGATCCGCTCCAGTGGGATCTCAATCACTTGGATATCCGGGGACGGGTTGGGGTTTGTCAAACCTGAAGCGGGGGCCCGGGGGGCTTGCACCACGAGATGGTATCCTGTTTGATCTTCAAAGTCAGTCGCGCACTCGGCGATCTCCTCATCCGTGAGAATGCTTCCCACGCTGACAGTCACCTCAGCCCTGTCCGGATAGATGCCCGGGCCCTTAACCACCTGCCAGCTTGCTGCAGCCATCAAGGCCCGGGCAGTTTCAAGAATGGATCCTTGGTTGGGTTGGGGATTGATCGTCAACGGCCAGCCAACCTGCAGAGCCAGATCATCAATCTGCTGACGGTACCGCTCACCCACCTGGGGGGAGATGAATGACAACATGATCGCAGCCCCCTTGAGGCTGGTCCGATAGAGCGTGCTACCTTCCAGGCTGCTTTTAATCAGGGCATAGGCTGCATTAATCTCCAGACGCTCGCCCTGCCAGGCTACGGGCAGCACAACCGGTGTGGCTGCTGCCGCGCTCACCACAAGCTCCAGGGTGAAGCCCGTTTCCGCCAGATACTGTGCGCAGAGTGCTTCAACTGCGCCACCCGTTCCAGGTTGGGGCACTCGCACCGCCGCGACAATGCGCTGCTGCTCTCGATGGATTGCCGGGCTCTTGATCAGCTCCCAATCTCCCGGCAGGATCTCCCGCAAAAAGGTGTTTAGAGCACCCTGATTGGGCTCTGCAGCCACTTCCACCAACCAGCCGGTTGTTTTTGACAGGGCGGCAATCGTATCAGCAAAGCGCCGGCCGGCCACCGCAGGAAAATCGAAGGTCAGCACCAAGGTCTGCTCATTCAACCGGTAGCCCACCTTTCGCAAACGCGCCGTGGGGGGCAATTGCCGACTGGCATAAGCCATGGCCTGATTGGGCTCCATGGTTCCGGCTGGGGGTGGTGGTTGAATAGCAGCCAGATCCGCCGGCGTGGGTGGGACATCTCCCAACACCGCCTGTACTTCTTCGGGGTAGGCGGCCTGCTCCAGACCGGGGGTGATCTCCACCCACAGGTGATCAACTTCCAAAGCAAGACACCGCACCGGGACGGGAACATCGCCCTTCAACAACAGCCACTTTCCCACACTGTCGGCATAACCCTGCAGGCGGCGCTGACGTTCACGCAGCAGAGCCAACTGCCGGGCCCGAAAATCAGCCCCGGTATTTTCTCCCCGCACGGGTTTTCGGTGCTCGAATTTAAATTCCAAGTTCTGACCACCGCGGGGCAGATGGACGAGCCGCTGCCGATCCTCCAATGCCTTCTCCAGACTGCTGCGAGCCGGGTCATCGCCATGCACCAGAATCACCCGGCCAGGATCAAGAGTCTCAATCAGGCTGATCACCTGGCCTTCATCAGCGTGGGCCGAAAGGGAATAGGTTCCCAGCCGGCATTGGACGTCCACCTTCTCATTGCCGAATCGCAGTGTCCCACGGCCCTTCTCCGCCAATTCCTGCAGCCGGCGGCCGGGAGATTCCTCGTCCTGATAGCCAGTAAGCAGAATGGCATGCTCCCCAACACCTGCAAATGCTTTGGCATACAAAAGCGCTGGCCCACCCGCCAGCATGCCGCTGCTGGCAACAATCACGGCCGCCCCGGGTTGCCAGATCAGAGCATTCCGTTGTTCAGCTGTTTGAACCGGCTGGATCTGGCCACCAAAAAATGTAGCCCCCCGTTCCTGCAAGGCCAAAGGCAGCACCTCCGCAAAGCTGGTGTATGCCTGGCAAATGGTGCGGACCATCCCATCAGCCCAGACAGGCACAGGTGGCAGTTCACCGCGGCGCTGACCTTCGCCCAAAATCAATAGGATCTCCTGGGCCCGCCCCAAGGCAAAAGCAGGAATCAGAACCTTGCCCCCCACAGCGACCACGCCAGCCACAGCCTCCAGCAATTTCCGTTCCTGGACAAGCCGGTTGGCGTGCAGCCGCCCGCCATAAGTGCTTTCAACCACCATGATGTCCGGATGGAATGCAGGCGGGCGGGCACCATCGACAGTACGCTGCGGGGAGATTGAAAAATCCCCGGTCAGCAGCAGATTGCCTTCCGCACTTTCCAGTCCCAGCATGGCGGCTCCGGCAATATGCCCGGCCGGGAAAAAGGTGACCGCCAAACCCTCACCCAACGTCACCCGCGCCAGATAGGGGACTGGAACTAACGCTGACATCAACCGCTGAACCGACACATCATCAAACAGGGGCAGTTCCCCTTCCGTATCAAGACGGGACTGCATGATTCGCCGGGCATCCTGATGCAGGACCCGAGTCAGGGCAATGGTTGGTGGCGTGGCATAAACTGGAACATCCGGAAAACGGTCTGTCACCAGTTCAAGGGCTCCGGTATGATCTGTATGGGCATGGGTGACCAGGATGGCATCCGGTCGGGCAATTTGATCAAGGTTCGGCAGTTGATCCCCTGCCAGGCCATCCCGGGCCTTGGGCGAGGGACGGATGCCGCAATCCACCAGGATGCATTTGCCGTCAATTTCAATCAGGGTGCTGCTGGCGCCAACTTCATCGGCACCACCTAAAAATGTGAGCTTCATATTATTTTGGTAAAATCCACCTGACTTGCAGAATAAAACAAAGGCTGGGAGCGCGGTTAATTATAATTCAAGCCGGGCAGCAGAGCGCATTTACCTGGCAGGTCTGTCATTTTTCCGGCCCCCTCCTGGGGCCATTAACCAAGGGGAAGCCCAAGGTAAATGTCAACCTGATCTGCACTTCAAGGCGACGGTATCCGCGTCGTAGCTGGCATCGGCATCGGCGAGACTAGGCATAGGCGTAGGTGCCGGTGCTGGCGTTGGCATTGGCGTTGGCATTGGCATTGGCATTGGCGTTTAATTGACCGGCCCAATGCCATAAAAAGTATAAAATATTTCAATGCCGGCGCTGGCCATCAGAATTGAGTAGGGGAAGGCCTGTTCAAGCTCAGTCATTGTCCGGGCCTGTTGCAGCCGTTCCAGAAAACTCCCGGCCAGCTCAGGCCGCACCTGCCAGCGATGATCCAGGAACTGGCCCCAGAGGGCAAGCATCGGAAAATCAGGTGGCCGGGTGGTCAGACTGGCGGTAAATTCAGCGGGAAACAGGCGCCTGTAGCCGTTCAGATGATACAGCCAGGATGCGCCCTGGACGCGGCAGGAGGGTTGAACAGCCTGCCGGGCTTGTGTGAACATCCTGGTCAGTTCAGACAACCGCTGCCCCTGGGATTCCCGGCCAAGGGGGCTCACCCCACTTGGGTCCAGGTTGGCAAAATGAATCCGCAGCACCTTTTCGGCATCGTTTCCTTCAAGTGTATAGGAGAAGCAGCCAAAGGCATTCTGACGCTGCAGTGGACCGGCTTCCTGCTCCCGATACAAATAAAACTGATGAGCATAACCAGCCGGATCATCGGACCGGCGCACCCCCTCCAAAAACTGGCACCAGACCGGATGATGGGGGTCCAGAGCGGCGCCCAGACGGAAGCGGCGAAAGGTGTGGGTGTAGGCCAGAAGCAGATCGGGCCAGGGCTGGCCCAAAATTTCAGACACCCGATAGACAAAAGCGAAGTTTAGATCAAAAAATTCCCGCGGGTAGTTCATGGTTTTTGGCTTCGAATGCCTCTCTTGGCTTTTTTCAGCGGCCCTGCCATCAACCAGCTGGCAAAAAACCGTCTTGCCATCAACCAGCTTGCAGACAACCGTTTGTAAAGAATTGACTTGTGGACGAGCCGGCAGACAGCAGACAGCTGGGATGTAGGTGGTAAAGTCTATCTGAAAGTCCACCTCACGTCAACGACCACCGGCTAAAGCGGGTGACTTGTAACTGCGCTCTGCCGCAATTCCGTGAGAA
The DNA here is from genome assembly GCA_035340555.1 of Anaerolineaceae bacterium. GTDB lineage: Bacteria > Chloroflexota > Anaerolineae > Anaerolineales > Anaerolineaceae > JAGOFZ01. The sequence continues at coordinate 4,139 of DAOQTN010000161.1, forward strand.
TGGCTTTGGCATCATCACGCGCGACGATTGGCGATTGACTGCCGCCCGACAGGAAATATTCACTGCCGCGGTGTGGGCTATGGCTGGCTGCTTGTGGCATGGACCCATTTTAGCAAAGGAGCGCGGCTCTGCCCGATGGGGCGTCCACCCGCCAAAGCGGAGTGGTTTCCGCCGCGAAGAATTATGAATTTATTATACATCGAGGGCTCCGCGTGGACACCAGAAAAGTCAGGCAGCAGGACCGGGCCGGTGATCAGGGTCCTATCGGAACCCGGAAAAACCTGATTTGATCGACTGGATTTATAATTATGTCGTAAACTGTCATATATACCCTGTATGATTAGGACAAATGATGACCAAACCTGCCAGCCGCCTTATCACATTGATCATGCTACTGCAACGGCGCCCCAACCAGAAAGCCGCCGAGTTGGCCGCTGAACTGAACATCTCGGTGCGCACCCTGCATCGCTATTTCGAAATGCTGGCTGAAATGGGCATTCCCATCTACGCTGAGCGCGGTCCCTACGGCGGTTTTTCACTGGTGCGGGGTTACAAGATGCCCCCCCTGGTGCTTGACCCGGAGGAGGCTGTTGCGGTGGCCTTGGGAACGGGCATGGTTGAGACCCTTTGGGGTCAGGTCTATCGGGATTCGGCCCGGAGTGCGCTGGCCAAGTTGGAGAACATGCTGCCGGATGAACAACGCCAGGAAGTCACCTGGGCACGCCGTTCACTGATTGCCACGGGAATGCACCGTTCCGATATGAACACCCTGGCACCCACGCTTGATAAGCTGCGCCGGGCCGTGCGCGAACACCGCCGCACGAGCATTGCCTACCGCGGCAGCGGTCAGGCACCCGGTGAGCCGCGCTCTGTGGATTTCTACGCTCTCGTCCACCGTTGGGGCTGGTGGTATGGGGTGGGGTACTGTCAGTTACGTCAGGAAATGCGTTCGTTTCGCGTTGACCGGATGGAAACGGTTCAACTTACTGGGGACGTTTTTCAAATTCCCCCGGAATTTGATATCCAGACCTACCTGGCCCAGGAGTGGAAATCCCAGCCCCAGATCCGGGTTCAACTGCAGTTCGCTCCGGAAGGGGCCCACATCGCCCGGTCTAACCGGGCTTACTGGGAAAACCTGGAGGACATGCCGGACGGTACGGTTCAGGTCACCATGACGGCTCCGGATCTGAATTGGGCCGCCAGCAGTGTTCTGTCCTACGGCCCACTGGTCACCGTGTTGGAACCGGCTGATTTATGCCGATTGGTTGCCGACTGGGCACAGGCCGTGGCCAGCCGTTACCAGGCGTGATTTTTAACCAAACCAGCAGCATAAAGTATCCATGCAAACAAATCGCATCTATGAAAGGACCGCCATGCAAACTCTCGATCTCAAAAAAATGTATCGCGCACTCTACCAACCACCGGCCGGGAAAATCGAAACCGTCAATATCCCCGAGCTGCAGTTCCTGATGATTGACGGGGCCATTGAACCGGGTGAGGCCCCTGGTACATCCCCTCTGTTTGCGGAGAACACGCAGGCGCTGTATGGAGTGGCCTATACACTCAAATTCGCCGCCAAACAACGCCGGATCGATCCGGTGGATTACCCGGTTATGGCGCTGGAAGGCCTGTGGTGGGTGGAGGATGGCCGGTTTGACATCACCATCAAGGATAACTGGTATTACACCCTGATGATATTCACCCCCGATCTGGTCACCCCGGCCATGTTTACTGAGGCGCTCGCCCAGCTGCGCAGGAAAAAAGGGGCCCAGCCCGGTTTTGACCGCCTGCGGCTGGAACGTTTTTCCGAAGGGCTGTGTGTTCAGACCTTGCACACCGGGCCTTACAGCACTGAACCCGCAACGGTGGATCGGATGCACGCCTATATGCAGCTCAATGGATACCAGGATCAGGTTGAACGGGGTGGCCGCCATCACGAAATCTACCTGGGTGATCCACGTCGGGCTGCACCCGAGAAACTCAAGACGATCCTGCGTCATCCAGTCACCCGGCAGTCGGCCTCGCCAATTCCGGCAGAATGATGAGACCTCAGCTGGGATAGTCAATCCAGAGCATGGTCTCATCAAATTTGAGTTTAGACAAAAAGTGGTGCGGTCTTTCCCTTGAGAAAAACCGCACCTTGGTAGAAAATTGGACTTGTGAAAGAAACAAATTCTACCAAGG
>DAOQTN010000162.1:0-6307 GCA_035340555.1 Anaerolineaceae bacterium
ATCTGGGCCTGTCGGTTGCCTTCACCGCTCAAACCAGCCCGGCCGATGCCACACTCCCCCTGACCTATACCTGGCAGGCGTCCGGCCAGGATCCGGTGACCCACCCCGGCGGTCTGGTGGATACGGTCCAGTTCACCTGGACGGAGCCGGGCGAACAACAAATCACTGTCACCGTCACCAGCGCCTACGGCGGACCGGTCACCTCAACCCTCATCGTGCTGGTGCTGCCGGCTGAGATCAAAAACATTTTCCTGCCGATCACCCTGCGTTGAAATTGGAACCAGCAATCCGCGAACCCATGATCCACGCCCACAATCGATGAACCAAGAATCATGAACCGTAACCCATCCCCCATCCTCCATCCCCCATCATTCAAGCGCACTGCTTATGGTTTTTCATCCCGAATAAAATCTGGTGTCACAGGTGTTGGTGAAGCCTGAACCACATCTATCCAGGAGGTCTGTCGCCCAAGGGGGGACAGACCTCAAATCCTTTTGACCATATCCAGTTATCCTTCCAACATTATTCCAACATTATTCCGACATCATGATACCATCGTGACAAAACCGGCTGTGACAGTTGGAGCCAGATACCAGATGCCAGATGCTGCGCCGGCATCCCAAGAGCGATATCCGGTTGGCCGTGTTCAGCGCGCGGCGAAATTGCAGATCTCTGAAACGATCCTGCAATTTTCCTGTGAGCTCCGGGTGGCGGTTGGGGTGGATTGTCCCGGCCTCCAAATGGGCAGCGGCCCGGAAACCCTGCCGGGCGGAGTGAGGGCGGGCGACGTGGGGAAGGCGCTGAAAACTTGGTTGATTAAAGGTTGTGCTGGCGCTCATCAGCGGCCAGCAGTTCGCGGTTTTCAGCCACATTTTCCAAAAAGGATTGGCGCAACGCCGGGTCATCAATTTGTGCGGCTTTTTGCATCAGCAGTTGATGCGCCTGCTGCAGTACCGGCCGGACCTGTGAACTTTGACAGGCGGTAAACACCCAATAACCGGCCAGGTAAACCACCATGGGCACCGAACTGCCGCCCTCAGTTATCTCCCGGCTTTCTTCAAGCTGTCTGAAGACGGATTCAACCTCGCTTCGGGCTTCATTAAGCCGGTTCAATTGCAGCAAGGACAGGGCTATTTTGGCACGGGTGGCCAGACACTCCTCCAGGTCGTTGGAGGCTTCGAATAATTCCAGTGCCCGGCGGTGGGCTTCAACCGCTTCCAGGTGGCGGTGATGGGCCTGCAGGACATCCCCCAGGCTTTGATCACTGTAGGCCGTTGAAATGGGAATCCGGATCTCTTTCGCCAGGGCCACCGCTTTCTGGGCATAGTCGAGTGCCCGATCGAGATCCCCCTGTCCCAGGGCGGAGGTGGTCAGATTGCACAGGGCATTAATCTCCCCGCGTCGTTCACCGATGGTGCGGCGAATCTGTAATACTTGCCGGAAATTTTGCTCCGCCCGTTCGTACTGCCCCAGATAGTTCCAGATGTTTCCAATGCCCACCAGGGCAATGCTTTCACCGCGCTGATCGCCAATGCGCTTCTTGATCTCAATCGCCTGCTCCAGCAGACGCAAAGCCTCCATCTGCCGATACTGATAGTTCATTAAAATCGCCAGATTGATCAAGGTGGCGCTTTGATGCAGGGGGTCGTCAATTTCTTCCTGGATCTTCAACGCGTTTTTGTAGGATTGGATCGCCTGATCGTACTCCCGGCGGCTGCGGTAAGCAATCCCAAGGTTGATCAAGACCAGGCTTTCCTGGTGCCGGTCTCCCATTTCGCTTGCTGCCTGCAGAGCTTCCTGATAACGAGCGAGCGCTTCTTCAGAGCCGCGATGGATCCGGTTGATGAGAATTCCCAGGGAATTCAAGGCGGAGCATTCCCCCCGACGAAACCCAATTTGCCGGCAGATTTCAAGTGATTGTTCAAAATACAACCGGGCTTCGGTGTAATTATCCTGATCGTAGGCCAGGTTTCCCAGCATGCGCAGGGTGTCCGCTTTGGCCTCATCCTGTCGGGCCAGGTCGGCCAGTTCCAGGGCCCGCAGCAGCAGCGCATGCGCTTCCGGACGTTGATTTAATCGCCATAAGGCCTGTGCCTGGAGGGTTAACGCCGCGGCCAGATGATGGCTGTCGGCGCTTTTTTCTGCGAGGGCGGTGGCCTGGCGGGCCGACTCCAGGCCGGCAGCGAAATTGCCGGTGACCAGGTTGAAATTTGCCCGCCGGATGGCAATTTCTGCCTGCTGACTGGCGTCTAGGTGGTCACCCATCTCTGCCAGGTCATCCAGGTCCCGGATCTGTGCGGTCCGATCCCCCAAAAGATCATACAGACTTTCCCGGGCCAACCTCAACGGGTACTGGGTCTGCGGATCATCTTCTGCCGCCAGATTAATCGCCCGGCTGAAATACTTTACACCTTCGTTGTTGGCATAAATCCGGGCGGCCTGCTCACCAGCCTGGCGCAGGTAGACCAGGGCTTCGGTCAACAGGCCGGCTTTTTCCATGTGGTCAGCAATCAACCCGTTAAACTCCCCTGTTCGTTCCCCTTCCTGGGAAACCAACCAGCGGGCGACCAGGGCGTGATACTGGCGGCGGAGGCTTTTGAGGACGCTGTCGTAGGTGACCCCATGCAGAATATGGTGTTTGAACACATATTCCGTCGAGCCAACAAATGCCGAGGCCGGGGAGGGTTCAATCAGTTCGCGCTGGTTAAGTTCGGTCAGGGTTTCGTCCAACGCCGCAAACTCCTCTGGATTCAACGCCTGCACCGCCTGATTCCAGAAGGTCTGCCCCACCACCGCTGAGCATTTCAGCGTGTCCCGCTCAAGTGCCGGCAGACTGTCCAGCCGGGCCTGCAGAATTCCGGCCAGTGTCGAAGGGATTTGCTGTTCCTGCAGCCGTTGGGACACAAGGTGCCACGATTCACCCTTCTGGATGATGACTCCATTCTCAACCAGCATCTTTACCAGTTCCTCGATGTAATAGGGATTCCCTTCGGCATTCTGAATGATCATGTCCCGCAACTGGTCGGGAATATGCTCAAGTTTGCGCAGGATGTGCTCAACCAGCTGTTGGCTGGCATCGCAGGCCAACGGCTGCAGCTTGATGAGCGTCTGAGCTTTGCCATGCCCCCAGGCCGGCCGGCGCTCGAAAAGGGTCGGCCGGGCCATGCCGACAAACAGGATGGGCAGATTGTTTACCGCCCGAAAAATGTAGGCGAGCAGGTCCAGTGAACTTTCGTCAGCCCAATGCAGGTCGTCCAGAAAAACAATCACCGGATTTCGGGCTGCCATGGCCCGCAAGCAGGCGATCAAATAGATCTGGGCCCGGTCATGGAGTTGCTTGGCATCTTTCAGGGCATTGGCCAGATAGGGGCTGGCGCTGAAATTGAATCCCAGCAACTGGCCGATGAAATGGGACTGCATGATTTGCTGGGTATTATCCTGTCCGGGCAGGGCATATTGGGCGGTGATTCCCTGTTCAAATTTTCGCCACACGCTTTCCAGGCTGTCGCTGTCTTGAATCTGAAATGCATTGGTAAACAAATCCCGCATCAGCGCGTAGGGTTGGTTCACCATATCCTGCCCGGCCCGGGCGCGCAGGATTTGGCAGTCCGGCCTGGATTGCTGGAGGTGATTTTCAAATTCATACTGCAGCCGGGATTTGCCAATCCCGGCCTCACCGCTGATGGTGACCATGCGGCCGGAGCGATTTTTGAGACAATCCCCCAGCAAATCCAGCAGTTCCTGCAGTTCTGTATCGCGTCCCACCAGGGGGGTGGTTATGCCCATGACGCCGCGGGTCCGCATGGCATAGGCCCGGGGTTTGGCGCGCAGCACCTGGAAAATCCGGATCGGTTCGCTTTTCCCCTTGGCTTTCAGGGGGTCCAATGCTTTCAGGTCAAACAGCCCCTGGACATGCAGCGCGGTGGCCGCCGAAATCACCACCCCACCCAACGGGGCCAGATTCTGCATGCGGCTGGTGGTGTTGACCGTATCCCCAATAGCGGAATACTCTCCGGTGGTGCCGGTCTGCCCCCAGAGCACCGGGCCGGTGTGCACGGCTATCCGGATGGCCAGCTGGGGCGTTGGGGCGCTAAAACGCGTTTTCAAGGTCTCGTCCTGGCGGAAAAGCCGTTCCAACTCTTTTTGAATGGCCAGTGCCGCTCGCACGGCGCGCTCGGGATCGTCCTCACGGACGGCCTCGGTCCCCCACAGGGCCATGACGGCGTCGCCGATATGTTTGTCAATCCGCCCGCCGTGTTCAATAATGATCTGGTCAATTCGCTCCCACAGACGATTCATCAGGTCGCTAACATCTTCGGCATCCATGCGCTCGGACATTGCGGTAAAACCGGAAATATCGGCAAATAAAACACTGACGATTTTTCGTTTGCGGCGATCCAGTTGGGAATCCGTCTGTAGCAGGGTAATTTTTTCCCGCAGGGCGCGCACGGCAGCGCTGACAACTTCATCCCCCAGCAGGCTGCGCTGTGCTTCCAACCCGGCAATGGCTTTTTCCAGCTTCTCAACTTCGTTCATGGGGTCTGTCTTTCTCCGGCAGGTGACAATATTGACGGAACATTGACGGCAATTGTTTTTGGCTGGTCCATTATAACGCTATTGCCTGGCCTGTCCGGGCAGTGGCACTTTTCGCTGGGGACCAATCTGTCATCATGGCCCAACCAGCCCGATGTGGCTGGAGCAGTTCACCCGCGCGATTTTTTGGGGCTGGCGGTGAAATGGTGATGGGATCAGCATGCGATTGCGGCGAAATCGTGGCGGAATTCATCCGGTTTTTCTGGTGACAATTATGGATTTTGTGCCATAATAATATCATCTGATGATATCCCCCCACAAAAAGCGCTGGCGCGCTTTATTGTTCTCTCTCCCTTTTGATTGCTCCTCTTATCATTGTCTCCCTCTTGATTTCAACAACTTAATCTGGCGCGAGGAATCCGTATGGTCACACACACGCATCCAACCCTACCCGAGTTTGAGTATATTCAACCGGAAAGTCTGGCTGCAGCCAGCGCTTTTCTGGCCGGGCATGCTGGTGAAGCCCGTCCGTTCCTGGGAGGAACGGACATTTTTGTCCGTATGCGGGATGGGATCATCACCCCCAAATTCCTGCTGGACGTCAAACGCCTGCCTGGGATGAATGATTTGCATTTCGACCCGCAAACCGGGTTGATGATTGGTGCGGCGGTCAATATGAACCGGGTGGCGGCCAACCCGGAGGTGCGGGCGCACTATGCCTTGCTGGCTGAAGCCTGTCAGGCGGTGGCCGGCTACCAACTGCGCAACCGTGCCACGATTGTGGGCAATATTTGTAATGCATCGCCGGCCGGCGATACCCTCGGGGCCTGCCTGGCACTGGATGGCCGGCTGCATATTCATGGCCTGGATGGCAGCCGTGAGGAAGCGCTGGCGGGCTTCTTCCTGGGACCTGGCAAAACGAAACTGAAGGCGGGTGATCTTGTCACCGGCATCAGCTTTCCCCTGCCGCCGCCGGGGTGTACCGGGACCTACCTCAAGTTGGGCCGCAACAAGATCAGCGATCTGTCGATTGTGGGGGTGACAGTGCTCGCCTATCCCGACCCCCACCTGAAATCCGGGCTGCACTTCCACATTGTGCTGGCGTCGGTTGCCCCGATCCCCCTGGTGGTCGTGGCCGCGGAAAATTACCTGGGTGAACAACCCATCACCCCCGAATCCATCCACCAGGCGGCGCGCCTGGCCGGTGAGGCCTGTACTCCCATTGACGATGTCCGTTCCAGCGCCCGCTACCGCAAACTGATGGTTAAAAATCTGACCAGGACTGCACTCACCAACGTTTGGCATCAACTGCACCCTTAGCCCCGGGAAATTGTTGGACTTGGCTTTCCTGGGACACTTTTTCGGAGGACATATGGCTTTCCACCAGATCAATATCACCGTTAACGGTCATTTAGAACAGGTCACGATTGCATCCAACACCACCCTCATGCGATTGCTGCGCGAAACCCTGGCCCTGACGGGTACAAAAAATGGCTGCTCGGCCGGTGAATGCGGTGCCTGCACCGTCCTGCTCAACGGTGAGCCCGTCAACAGCTGCCTGGTCCTGGCGGCCGAATGTGATGGCGCCGAGGTTATCACGGTTGAGGGCTTGGCCGGGGACCACCAGATGGACCCGGTGCAAGAGACAATCATCAACTCCGGCGGCGTTCAGTGTGGTTTTTGTACTCCCGGCATTCTGATCTCGGCCTGGGCCCTGCTGAATCGGAACCCTGATCCCAGCGAGGAAGAGATAAAAATGGCCCTGGTGGGCAAC